>NZ_JBYCLD010000509.1:0-1711 GCF_057473725.1 Mycobacterium sp. TH-M11
TGATCACGCCCGAGGGCGACTCGACGACGGCATGGTCACGGGAGACGTCGGCGGTGTGGCCGGCGCCGGTGTCGATCAGCGGGCGTAGTCCGGCATAGGAGCCGATGATGTCGTCGTTGTCCAGCGTGATACCTAGCGCGCTGTTCACCACGTCGAGCAGGAATGTGATCTCCCCCGACGTCGGTTGTGGCACATCGGGAATAGGTCCGGGCGATTCTTCGTCGGTCAGGCCCAGGTAGATCCTGCCCAGTTGCTCGGGCATCGCGAAGACGAAGCGGTTGAGCGTGCCGGGGATCGGAATGGTCAGCGCGGCTGTGGGATTCCCGAGTGCCTTCGCGTCGAAGACGAGGTGGGTGCCGCGGCTCGGGCGAAGCTTCAGCGACGGGTCGATTTCCCCCGCCCATACCCCGGTGGCGTTGATGACGGCCCGCGCGGTGATGTCGAACGAATCGCCGGTGCGCCGATCGGACAACTTCACCGAGTTGCCGGTCGCCTCCGAGGCCGCGGTGTAGGTCAGGATCCGGGCGCCGCGCTGCGCGGCGGTTCGCGCCACCGCGGCGACCAGTCGGGCGTCGTCGATCAGCTGGCCGTCATAAGCCAGCAGGCCGCCGTCGAGACCGTCGCGCCGAACGGCCGGGGCCAACTCGATTGCGTGTTGCACCGAAATGCGTTGCGAACCAGGCAGGACTGACGCTGGTGTACCTGCGGTCATGCGCAGCAGATCGCCGGCCAGGAATCCCGCGCGCACCAGCGCCCGGTTGGTGCGACCCATCGACGGGATCAGCGGAACGAGCTGCGGCATGGCTCGAACCAGATGAGGGGCGTTGCGCGTCATCAGGATTCCGCGTTCGACGGCGCTGCGCCGGGCAATTCCGACATTGCCGGTCGCCAGATAGCGCAGCCCGCCGTGCACCAGCTTGGAGCTCCAGCGGCTGGTACCGAAGGCCAAATCGTGCTTCTCGACCAGCGTCACTCGCAGGCCTCGCGATGCCGCGTCCAGGGCGATACCGGCCCCGGTGATACCGCCGCCGATCACGACGACATCGGTGGGGGCCCCGTCGGCCAGCGCGGTGAGGTCGGCGGTGCGGCGGGCGGCGTTCAGTGCGGTCGACATCACGCCAGGTATCCGTTCAGGGCCTGGGCGAGTTCTCCTGCCAGGGCATCGGCGTCCAGGATCGGCCGGACGATCTGGGCCGACTGGATGGTCGACTGGGTGATCAGCAGCACCATCGCGGCCAGTTGGCGCGGGTCGCCGGCGCGTACGCTGCCGTCGTATTGGGCCGCCCGCAGGTCCTTGGCCAGCGCCTCGATCAGCATCTGCTGACTGGTGCCCAGCCGCTGGGCGATGTAGACCAACGCCAGCTCCGAGCGCAGTACCGCCATCACCAGGTCGTCGCCCCGCAGCCGTTCGGCCACCGCGACCACCCGCTCGACGATGGCGGCGCGCCCGCTGCCACGCACCGGCACATCGGCCAACACCTCGGTGATGTGGCTGGTCAGCAGCGCGGCCAACACCGACCGGATATCCGGCCAGCGCCGGTACACGGTCGGGCGGCTCACGCCGGCGCGGCGCGCAATCTCGGCCAGCGTCACGCGCTCGACACCGAAATCGACGACACAACTCGCGGCGGCGGACAGGATGCGATCCTGTACCGGTGCGTTACTAATTGACAGCATATGTAATACTGTAACGCATGCCTGCCGACTTGCT
>NZ_JBYCLD010000510.1:0-12356 GCF_057473725.1 Mycobacterium sp. TH-M11
CTACTGGCAAAATGTGCCGACCCGCTGCGAAGCGGTCACGAGTGCCAAATGGCATGCGTGCGAATCCGTCTGAATTCATGGCACGACTATTACCCAGCCTGGGCAGAGAGGCCTACCTGGTTGACCGCTTATTAACGCAAGCGGCGTTTACTTAACACCTCGTTGACGTAGTTTTCGAGTCCGTAACATGCTTCCTGCATCACCCCAGGCAACAGGTGCCCGACCCGGATCGCCGTCGACACGCTAAATTCCTCGCTGGCCCCCATAGCCCAATTGGCAGAGGCAGCGGACTTAAAATCCGCACAGTGTCGGTTCGAGTCCGACTGGGGGCACGGCCGCGACAGCGGTGTGACGGCCGCCACAACCGTGATGTTCTGTGCGGCAGCGTTGGTCGTCGCTCAACGAGCAATCTGGGGACCCGGTGCGCATCGCCGCCGTTCGTCCCGGCGCTGACCGCGGCGCGCCTAGCGCGCCGACAACTCCGGGGATGATCGGCCGCCTCGGGCGGACCGGCGAAAAGGCGGCCCGCAGGCGTGTCAACGCGTTGTGATGTTGGACTCTTCTACAAAGAACTCTAAGGAATCCCGTCGAGCCGCCATTCTGTATTGGATCAATTTCGGTGTGGAAAAGCCGGGCTGGCCTGGCACAACCATGTGCCCCGTTTGTGCTGCGAGACCGCTTGCGGCACATTGTGAATATTACTTAAGGATGGCCTGAGTTACCGGAGTGACGTAGGCGACAATCGATGAAATGGCGCTGGGGCTGGGCATTTTCAGCTACTACACTCGGTGGGAGTCGGCGCGGCACTGCGCGCGAAAACTGGGACTCTGGGCCTGCGGTCTGTGGAAGCATCCGACCGCCCGAAGCGTTTGAGAACCCAGATGTCTAATGTCCGCCCACCACGGACCAACACGTAGAGGCTGGTGCCATTGTGAGCGATATAGTCCCTGAACTGCATGAGGCAGCGGGTTTCACCGCTGTCCGTGAGATCGCCATCGGCCGCGGCGCCGTTGCCGGGATCGCGGTCAGCGCCGATGGTGCCCTGTTGACGGTGACACATAACGGCGACGACAGCGTCTCGCTGATCGACACCACCATCGGGGTGGTCAGGCTGACGGTCACTGACGTCGACGAACCGTTCGCGGTCGCGATGTCCGGTCGGTGCGCCTACGTCAGCAGCGTAACGGCGGCCAACGACGAGATTCTGGCCCTCGACACCGACTCCGAGTGCATTGTGGCGTCCTACCCTGTCGCGTTCAGCATCACCGACCTCGCGGTCAGCCCGGACGGGCGCTACGTCTACGCCGGCCGGACCGGCGCCGACGGTTCCGAGGTCGTGATTCTCGATACCGCGACCGGCCGCGCGACATCTGTCAACATCGCGGCAGCGACCGTCGGCCGCGTGCGGGTGAGCCCGGATGGCCGCCGGCTCTACGTCGCGGCCAACGGCGCGTCCACGGCCGAGTTGGTGGTGATCGATACCCGGCGCAAGCGGGTCACCGCAGCCGTTGACATCGACTCGCCGATCCGCGATATCGCACTCAGCCCGGACGGCGCCGTCGCCTACGTGGCCAGCTGCGGTCCGGACTTCGGCGCGGTGCTCGACGTGGTTGACACCCGGAATGCGGCAATCAACGCCACCTACAAGGTTGGCGATGCCGTACACACGCTCGCCCAGCTGACGCTGAGCCGTAACGGCGAGCGGGCCTATCTGGTCGGCGACGAATACGTGACTGTGCTGTCCACGTCGGCCCATGACGTGCTCGGCCGCATCACCGTCGGCGATCGGCCGTCCTGCGTGGTCGAGAGCCCCGACGGCGAGCGGCTTTACATCGCCGGCTACGCCGGCACGGTCACGGTGTTGGAGATCGCCGCCGACGCGCCGGACCATTTGCTGACGTCGGACGACCACTGGGTCGACGCCGGGGAATGGCTACTGCCCTATCTGCAGACGCTGGAGCCCACCCCGGCCTAGATGGCCGCAGCGCCGATCGCGCGTGGAATGATCTCGCTGAGGGCTGGCGCCTGGCGGGCCGGCCCCGGTTATCCTCCGGCGAAACCAAGGGCGGTCCAGCGATGTACAGCACCGTGCACGACTTCCCTCTGACGATTACCACCATCTTGCAGCACGCCTGCACCGTCCACGGCGCCCGGAAGGTCACCACCGCCAGCGACACCGGCTACCGGTCGAGCACTTACGCCGAAATCGGTACGCAAGCGGCGCAGTTGGCGAACGCACTACGGCGCCTCGGAGTCACCGGCGATCAGCGTGTCGCCACCTTCATGTGGAACAACGCCGAACATCTGACGGCGTATCTGGCGGTGCCGGCGATGGGCGCCGTGCTGCATACCCTCAACATCCGGCTGTTCCCCGAGCAGATCGTCTACGTCGCGAACGAGGCCGAAGACCAGATAGTGCTGGTCGACATGTCGCTGGTCCCACAGCTTGCGCCGATACTGGCCGACCTCGAGACCGTGCACACGGTGATCGCGGTCGGCGATGGCGACGTTTCCGAACTGGAAAAGTCGGGTAAGACCGTTCTTCGATACGCCGAGGTGGTGACCGGCGAATCGACCGAATTCGACTGGCCTGAACTCGACGAAAGCTCCGCAGCGGCAATGTGTTACACCAGCGGGACGACCGGAAATCCTAAAGGCGTTGTCTACAGCCATCGTTCGAACTATCTGCACACCATGGCGATCTGCACGACCAATGCCATCGGCCTGGGCTCCAGCGACTCGGTGTTGCCGATCGTGCCGATGTTTCACGCCAATGCCTGGGGTTTGCCGTACGGGGCATTGATGGCCGGCGCGGACCTGGTGCTGCCCGACCGGCACCTGGACGCCACGTCGCTGGTCGACCTGATCGGAAAGCTGCGGCCCACCGTCGCCGGCGCGGTGCCGACCATCTGGAACGACGTCATGCACTACCTGGAGAACAATCCCGGCCACGATGTGTCGTCGTTGCGTATGGTGGCCTGCGGCGGCTCGGCAGTCCCGGTGTCGCTGATGCGCACGTTCGAAGAACGGCACGGCGTTCAGATCCGCCAGCTGTGGGGCATGACGGAAACCTCGCCGACCGCGACCATGGCCTGGCCGCCGCCGGGCACCCCGGACGATCAGCACTGGACCTACCGTGCGAGCCAGGGCCAACCGATCTGCGGTGTGCAGGTGCGGATTGTCGACGACGACGGTCAGACGCTGCCCCACGACAACCAGGCCGTCGGCGAGGTCGAGGTCCGCGGCCCTTGGATAACCAGCTCCTACTACCGCGGCCATGACGAGGCCAAGTTCGACAACGGCTGGCTGCGTACCGGCGACGTTGGTCGCGTCGACGAGCGTGGCTTCATCACGCTGACCGACCGATCCAAAGATGTGATCAAGTCCGGCGGCGAGTGGATTTCGTCGGTCGAGCTGGAAAACGCACTGATCGGGCATCCGGATGTGGTCGAAGCCGCCGTCGTCGCCGTCCCCGACGAGCGCTGGCAAGAACGGCCGCTGGCCGTCGTCGTTGCCCGGGAAGGATCCGACGTCAAACCCGACGAGCTGCGAAAATTCTTGGCAGACAAAGTCGTTCGCTGGTGGTTACCCGAGCGATGGACGTTTGTCGACGAAATTCCCCGCACCAGTGTGGGCAAGTACGACAAGAAAGCCATTCGCTCCCGCTACGCCGACAACCTGTACGAGATCAGCGAAGCGCGAGACTGAGGGGAGTGCAAGATATGGGCGCGTGCACAGGGCAACGAGGTCGGTCGGTGTCGCGATCAACGTCATCGTCAGGTATCTGCTGATGTGCCGGCTCTTCGGACTTCACGCCGGCACAAACGCTGTCACCGCGACGTTTTGGTTGCTCGAAGCTCCAGACAGCCTCGCTCGGCAGAGCCGACGAAACCCCGACGGCAGCGGGATCGGGGTCTTCGACGGTCAAGGCCATCCGCAGGTGGACAAGGAGCCGATCGCAGCGTGGCAGGACGCCGCCTTCGCCACCGAAGCGCGCGATATGACCGGTACGACGTTCGTCGCACACGTTCGCTACGCCACCACCGGATCGCACGAGACCGTCAACACCCACCCGTTTCTGCAAGACAACCGCATCTTCGCGCACAACGGCGTTTTGGAGGGTCTCGACATCCTTGATGATCGGCTCCGTGAATTGGGCGCTGCCGACTTGGTTTTGGGTCAGACTGATTCCGAGCGGGTGTTCGCGTTGATCACCGCGTCGATCCGGACCCACGGCGGCGACGTCACCGCGGGTCTCGTGGACGCGATGAAATGGCTGGCGGCCAATGTGCCGATCTACGCGGTCAACATCCTGCTCAGTACGGCCACCGACCTGTGGGCGCTGCGTTACCCGGAATCGCACGAGTTGTATGTTTCGGATCGTCGTCAACCTTCGCCACAGAGTCGATTTAATTTGCGCACCAATCGGATTCGTACGGAATCGGAGCACCTGCGTAACCGCCCTTCGGTGGTTTTCGCGACCGAGTCGATGGATGACGCCGCGAGCTGGCGACTTCTCGAGCCCGGTGAACTGGTCCATGTCGACGCCGGCCTGGGAATCAGCCGCGATCTGGTGTTGCCGGATCCGCCGCGACACCTGCTGAGGTCTGAGGAGCTGAGCCCCGACGCTCAGGCGTCGCTGCACCCGACTGTTCGATGACTGCTCGCGCGCTGGTCCTCGGCGGGGGCGGCGTCGCCGGAATTGCCTGGCAGACCGGAATTCTGTTGGGTATCGCCGATGAGTCGCCGCGGGCGGCGCGGGCCTTGCTGGACTCCGACATGCTGCTCGGCACATCGGCCGGCTCGGCCGTCGTCGCGCAGATCGGCGGCGGCTCGAGCTTGGCGGAACTGTTCGACATGCAAATCGCCGAGTCATCGGCCGAAATCGACCCGGGCGTCGGGATCGACAACATCGCCGAGCTTTTCCTGGCCGCAATGTCGGATCCGGACGCCACCCTGACTGAACGACGGCAGCGGATCGGTGCGGTGGCCCTGGCCGCCGACACCGTCACAGAGGCGGTCCGGCGCGAGGTGATAGCGCAGCGGCTGCCCTCGCACGCCTGGCCCGACCGGCCGCTCCAGGTCGCCGCCATCGACGCCGTGAGCGGCGAATTGGTGTCGTTCGACCGTGATTCCGGCGTCGATCTGGTCGATGCAGTAGCCGCCAGCTGCGCGGTACCCGGAGCGTGGCCACCGGTGTCGATCGCGGACCGGCGATACATCGACGGTGGGATTGGCAGCACGATTAACCTGAGCCTCATTGAAGGTTGCTCTACGGCAGTGGTTTTGGTTCCCGGCCGAGTCGAGGCGCCATCGGCTTTCGGTGCCGGGCCGGCCGCCGAGGTCGACGGCTTCGTTGGTGCGGCGCTTGCGGTGTTCGCCGACGACGAGTCGCTGGCAGCATTCGGACCCAATCCGTTGGATCCTCGCTGCCGTCCGGCGAGTGCGCAAGCCGGGCGCAGACAGGGCCGGAAGGAGGCGGCAGCGGTTTCGGCGTTTCTGAATGTCAGGTAATCCGGCGGCTCGGATCGACGGTGTCCAGCGCCGACGCCGCCAGTGAGCGGCCGATCTCGATCACCTCTGCAGCCCGGTGGAATTCGAGGCTGCGACAGGCAGATCGAGGCACCTCGATAAGTAGATCGGGAGGGTAGGCGGCCAGCGTGTGGCGGGCCAGGGCCGCCTGCGCGATGTCGATGGTCCGGTTCATCACCTCGAAGCTGCCCAGTTTGGGTACCTCGGGTTCGTCGGCCGGGTAATCCGAAGCCGGATCGTCGTCGGGATCGGCGTCCTCGGGGCTCGATGCGCTGAACCGGCCCAACACGTTTCGCGCCGTCGGCGAGTCGAACAGCGCCGAGGTGCTGCTCAGGACGCGGTTCAGCCACTCACCTGAGGATCTCGGTTCGGGTTCGGGTTCGTCGCCGGTCTCACTGCCGGACAAGCTGACGGCGATGGTCAGATCGGCGTTGACAGCCGCGATCGGAGCCATCGGCAGCGGATCGAGGATTCCGCCGTCGGCCAGCAGGCGCCCACCGACGGCATACGGCGATATGACGCCCGGAATCGCGATGGATGCCCGGATGGCCTCGTCGAGCGGCCCCCGCTGCAACCAGACCGACTTACCGGCCAACAGGTCGGTGGCCACGGCGGTGTAGGGGATCGGCAGTTCCTCGATGGTGACTGCGCCCAAGATGTCGCGCACCGCGTCCAGGATCTTTTCCGCCCGCAGCACACCGGCGGCCGTGAGCGTCGGATCGAGCAGTCGCAGGATGGCGCGTTGGGTCAAGGCGCATGCCCACTCGGCGAATTCGTCCAGTCGGCCGGCCGCCTGCAACCCGCCGACCAGTGCGCCCATCGACGAGCCCGCCACTCCGACGATCTGATAGCCGCGGTTGTGCAATTCGTCGATCACCCCGATGTGGGCGTACCCCCGGGCCCCGCCGCTGCCGAGCGCCAGCGAAACCCGGGGCCCCGGCGAAACCCGGGGGTGTGAACCGTCGAGAAGCCCGGATCCCATCTCGGGCGTGCGCGCTGAGTCGGTCATGGGCTCATTGTTCCTGCGCCGCAGGAAGGCGACGCTGGCGGGCGTCGATCAGCCTTTGTGGGCGCTGACCAACCACGACGGCAGTTGCGCGCGGCCGTCAGATCCGATGATCACGTTGCGGTATTCGAAGCCGTCGGGAAGCGTCGTCGGAACGTTGACCCACGCCCGGGCGGGCCGGACCTCGTCGACGACAAGGTGTCTGCCGACGATCTCGCGCAGCGCTGCCTCGGTGAACGGCCGCGGGCCGAAGTCGGCGCCCGGGGGGAAGGCGTCGGTGGAGAAAACCAGAGCAAAAAATGTCCCGCCGGGCCGCAACGCTCGTGTGCTCGATTCGACGTAGCCGTTGCGAAGCTGCTCCGGCAGGCAGTGAAACACCAAGCCGTCGATGACGGTGCGAAAATAGTTGTCATAGCCGGTCGTATTCGCCAGGTCCGCGGTGTTGAAGGTGACCTGCAGATTGCGCTCGACAGCGGCGCGCTCGGCTTGGTCGATGGCGCTGGCACAGATATCCAGACCGACCGCGTCGTATCCCTTTTCGGCAAGTGCCAGTGTCGTGGCTCCCGCTCCGCAACCCGAGTCGAGAACGGGGCTTTGAATGCGCCCTTGGCGCTCCAGAGCTGCGAGCTCGGGCTGTAACTGGCCGATGTTCCAGCCGGGATTTCCAGGTGCGTAGGAGGCGTTCCCATTGTAGAGCTCGTCCCAGTCGACGGTGTTGACGTTAAATGTTGGCATGCCTCGAAGCTAAATAACTGCGGGTAACGCGTGCAACCGACGCGGGCTAATTTAACGAGTTCTATACGGCGATGCTTCTTACATTTTTTCGACCCTGGAATAGCCGCGCCGCATTATGCACCCTATCTTTGCTATAACCCTGGAAGTTTCCCGCTAAAACGCCGAATCTGGGATAAATATAAAAATTGATGTGTGAATAGAGTTTTCCAGAGTAATCGATCGCTGAAGAATCGCCGAGAGTTTGCCAGGGGGCGGGGCCGCCACCGCCGTTGGTGGACTTTTGAACAGCGTGATTCAATCTCGCCGCCAGGCCGCAGATCAACCGCACTCGTCTGCGGCGGCAGCCCGTGCTGCCACGATCACCGCGGCCTGCCGCGGTGGGCTCAGTCGATGCCACTCGACGCTCCAGGTGCCGGGCCCGGCTACACCGGGCACCTGGACGGCCGCGAGGTAGCGCTCGAAGCGTGTCTGGGGATCGCCCGGCCTGCCCTGCATCCATATCTTCGCAGCGTGGCAGGCCTGAAAATACTCTTCCTCGGTCGACTGGGCGGGCGCGTCGACGCGCGTGGTGACCCCGCTGGGCGCGACGCCGACTCGTGCGGATGGCGATGGATGGGACGCGGCCGGCGGGGTCGGCGCGGGCGGGGTTTTGTGGACCACCGACGAGCACCCAGCCGTTGCCCACACCACGGTCAGCAGCACCGCTGCACCCGGTATCGGGCGATGGGATCGGCGCAACCACACCCGGTCAATCTATGCAACACTGGCGGCCGTGATGCAGCGAATCCGTATTTGGGAGTGTTGTCGGCCCTGACCTGCCGCCGCCCTCGTATACGTCCGCTCACCCTGGAGTTCCTGCATGGTTTCCTCAAACGTCGTTGCTGCCCCCGCTCGACCCCGTCGCTCGCCGCTGCCGGCCGTCCCTGGCCCTACCCGGCTGCGGCTGGCCGACCTGTTGCACATCACCGACCAGACCGCCGAACAGGTGCTCAGCGGCCACTACGATCACGTCGTTCCGGCAGCCGGTGTCCCGACCGACGACCGGTGGTTCGCCCGACTGTACGGCGACGACGAGGTTGACGTCTGGCTGATCAGCTGGGTTCCCGGCCATCACACCGAGCTGCACGACCACGGCGGATCCCTCGGCGCGTTGACGTTGTTATCCGGGTCGCTGGACGAATTCCGTTGGGATGGTGGTCAATTGCGCCGTCGGCGGTTGGCTGCCGGCGACCAGGCCGCCTTTCCGCTGGGCTGGGTGCACGACGTGGCGTGGGCGCCGACCGGTTCGCGCCCCTCGGTGACGGCGCGGTCCGGCTCGCCGGAGCCGTCGCTGAGCGTGCACGCTTACTCTCCGCCGTTGACTGTGATGTCCTACTACGAGGTGGCAGACCAGAAACGTCTGCGGCGCAAGCGAACTGAGTTGACCGAGCAACCGGAGAAAGCATGAGCCGTATCGATCAGGTGCTGGAGTCGGCACGAATGCGGTTGCGCCGTTTGGCCGCCGAAGAGGTGCCGGCTGCGCTGCGCCGGGGCGCGCTGCTCGTCGACATCCGGCCACAGGCCCAGCGGGCCCGAGAAGGCGAGGTGCCGGCGAGCCTGAACCCGCTCGTCATCGAGCGAAATGTGCTGGAATGGCGCTGCGATCCGACTAGCGCGGCTCGTCTCCCTCAGGCCGTGGGCGATGAGGTGGAGTGGGTGGTGTTGTGTTCAGAGGGTTACACCTCGAGCCTCGCTGCGGCAGCACTGCAGGATCTCGGGCTGCACCGCGCGACCGACGTTATCGGCGGCTACCACGCGCTGGCTGCCGCCGGTATCTTCGGCCGCGTTGGCGAAAACGGCTGGCAAGGCGATCAACTGACTTGAGACGCAAAACCTGCCGTTAGGAGCCGCTCGCGTGTAACAGCGGTCGCAGCTTGGTGGTTTTCTGCGGTGTCCACCCCGGCGGCTGCAGCACTGCCGCCCAGCCGTTGGCCACATCGGCGACGTAGACGTGACCATGGCCCTGCGGCACCTCGGTGGCGACCGCCATATCCGCCGATACCTGCAAGAACGTCACCACCGGGATCCACGTCGTCTCGGGAAGCACGTCGTAGCCCCGCTGTTCGCGAAGCCAGTCCGGCTCGCTGAACAGCAGGCCGGGATGCCACCACGCGATCGGATCGGACGCGTGCTGCAGATAGACCACCCGCGGTGTATTCCATTGGGTGTCTGGCCGATTCAGATCAGCCGGGCGCGCCGCGAAGCGAACGAAGCGGCCGTGGTCGTAGATCGGCAGCCACTGCGGGGAGCCGCGGTCACGGGTCGCGGTCAGGTCGGTCCAGATGGTGTTGTTGAACGTCGGTCCGGAGAACAGTGCGCCGTCGGTGCGGGCCAACACGTTGTTGAGGCTCATGAACGGCGCCTCGCCGCCGAACGAGCCCAGGCTCTCCCCGAAGACAACGATTTTGGGGCGCTGTGCCTCCGGTAGCTCTCGGAGGAGCCGGTCGACGGCCTCGAACAGCGCCTGGCCTGCGTGCCGCGCGTTCTCCTTGTCCACGAGGAATGAGAGCCAGCTGGGCAGGTACGAATACTGCATGCTGACGATCGCGGTGTTGCCGTTGTACATGTACTCCAGCGCGTCTGCCTCGGCCTCGTTGATCCAGCCGGTGCCGGTAGTGGTGCCGACTGCGATGACAGCGCGATGCAGTCCCCCCGCGCGCTGCAATTCGCGCGCGGCCAGCTGCGCGGCGGCGGTGATTCCGTCGGCGGAATCCAAACCGGCGTAGGCCCGAATTGGCTCGACCGCAGGGGCGTTGTTGAACGCGGTGAGTTGCGCGACGCTGGGTCCGCCCCGGACGAAGATGCGGCCCTGGCGTCCCAGCGACTCCCAGGACACCATCGACTGTGGCCCGCCGGATCGCAACGGCGTGCGCGGTGCGACGGACTCGGGATCCATTTCGTCGTTGACCGTCGCGAATGTGTTGTTCATCGTGCGCATGGCGAACTTCACCACCACGCCGTTGAGCGCCGCGGTGGTCAGGATCAGGAGCAGCGAGACCACGATGACGGCGGAAACGCGCGGTGGCGCGAAGCGATCGAGTCGCAGGTCGAGAAAGTGGATCAGCCGCCGGATGAGTTGGCCGGTTTCGACGACACCGAACAGCACAACCAGCGACAGCGCGGACGTCAACGGGTAGTCGAGCCAGCTCAGGTGTTTGACCCCCATCAGGTCGCGCACCCGGTCTTGCCAGACATGGAACCAGATCACCATCGCGACCATGCCTACCGCCCCGACACCGATCAACACCCGCCACGCGACTCGCGGCGCCGGGGGAGTGGAGTCCTTCGATTGCATGAAGCGGACCAGCCACACCGCGAAAACTCCGATGCCGTAACCGGTTGCGCCGGCGATGCCACTGACCAAACCCTGAAACAGCGGGCCGCGCGGCAACAGCGAGGGCGTCATCGACAACCAAATGAACGCCAACCCCGTGGCGGTGCCGGTGAACGTGTAATGCCGAGACCACCACGCTTTCTTACGCGGCGGCACCGACCGGGTCACTACATGTCCTCAGCGGTGGGTGAAGTTCGGTGGCCGCTTTTCGACGAACGCGGCCATCCCCTCGGCTTGGTCTTCGGTCGCGAAGGCCGAATGGAACAGCCGACGTTCGTAGAGCAGTCCCTCGGTCAGTGTCGTCTCGAACGCGCGGTTGACGGCTTCCTTGGCCATCCGGGACGCCGATCGCGACATCTGCGAAATGGTGGTGGCGACGGCCTTGGCTTCGGTGAGCAGGTCGGCGGCGGGCACTACCCGCGACACCAGGCCGCTGCGTTCGGCCTCCTCGGCGTTCATGGTGCGCCCGGTCAGGATCAGGTCCATCGCCTTCGCTTTGCCGACGGCCCGGGTCAGCCGTTGGGAACCGCCCATGCCCGGCAGCACGCCCAGCTTGATCTCCGGTTGACCGAACTTGGCGGTGTCGGCGGCGATCAGCACGTCACACATCATCGCGAGTTCGCAGCCACCGCCGAGCGCGTAGCCGGCCACCGCGGCGATGGTCGGCGTGCGCACCGCGGCGAGCTTGGCCCAGGGCGCGAAGAAGTCGGCGTCGAACACCTCGGAGAACGTCAGGCTGGACATCTCTTTGATGTCGGCGCCCGCGGCGAACGCCTTCTCCGAACCGGTGATGATGATCGCTCCGATGCCCGGATCGTTGTCGAATTCGACTGCCGCCGTAGTGACTTCGTCCATCACCTGGCTGTTGAGCGCATTGAGCGCCGTCGGGCGGTTCAGCGTGATGATGCCGACCCGCTCGTCACGCTCGACCAGGATCGTTTCGTGAGTCATCGCTGCCTTTCTAGAATTCCAGCTCGTCGTCGACGGGTGCGAAATATGCCTCGACGTCGGCCGCGCTCACCTGCGTCAGCGACGCCGGTGACCACTTCGGGTTGCGGTCTTTATCGACCAGTTGGGCGCGGATACCCTCCACCAGATCGTGCGAGCGCAGCGAGGCCGACGACACCCGATAGTCCTGAGCCAGAACATCTTCCAGTGTGTCGAGCGTAGCTGCGCGTCGGATCGCTGCCAGCGTCACCGACAGCGCGATCGGGGAGCGGGTCGCGATCAGGTCCGCTGCGTCGTTGGCGGGCCCGGCGGCATGCCCCCGCAGCGCGGCGACGATGTCGGCGACAGTGTCGCCGGCGTAGCACTCATCGATCCAGTCGCGTTGCGCGGCAAGGTTGCTCGGTGGCGGTTGGACGGCGTAGGTCGCGATCGCCTGGTCGACGCCGACTTCGCTGACGGATCGGCGAAGCGCATCGAGGTGCTCATGCGGCACGAAGTGGTCGGCAAAGCCCAGCGCGATCGCGTCGGCCCCGGAGAACGGCGCCCCGGTCAGTGCGGCATGCAGGCCCAGCGAGCCCGGCGCGCGGGAAAGCAGGTACGCCCCACCGACATCAGGGATGAAGCCGATGCCCACCTCGGGCATCGCCACCTTCGACGTGTCGGTGACCACCCGGGTGTTGGCATGCGCACCGACACCGACGCCGCCGCCCATCACGATCCCGTCCATCAGCGATAAGTAGGGCTTCGGGAACCGGCCGATCA
>NZ_JBYCLD010000511.1:0-16113 GCF_057473725.1 Mycobacterium sp. TH-M11
TTTCGATCGCGCAGTTGCGGGTCTTCTAAGACATCGGGCGGACGATTCATCGGCCCGGCCGGGACACCGACCGACTGCAGCGCCTCGGCGACCTGTCTGGGGCTGCGATGGCGGGTCCACTCCGACATCCGCTGGGCCAACTCGCTCCGATGTCTCAGCCTGGCCTGGCCGGTTGCCCAACGCGCGTCGTCGGCCAGTTCGGGTACACCGAAGACCGCACTGGCCGAACGCCAGTCGGTGTCGCTGCGGATCGAGATCACACACCACTCGTCGTCCCCCGCGCAGGGCAGGACTTCGTGAATGCCGGTGTCGTCGGCCAGATCAGCGCTGTTCGCGGCGCGGGCCGCGTCGGCGACATAGCGAACGTCGAGTTGGTTGACCACCGCCTCGGCCTGGGAGACATGCACGCGCGCGCCGGCCCCGGTGCGGTCGCGGTGGATCAGCGCGGCCAGCGCGCCGATCGCGGTGATCCGTCCGACCACGTGGTCGGGGAAAACCGTCGTCGCGTCGTAGAACCGGTGCCGGGCAGCGGTGTCTTCCGGATGGGCGTTCGGGTCGGTCCAGAGCTTGCTGACGCCGGCGGTGGCCCGCACCAGCGGGCCGTACCCCAGCCGGTTGCTCCACGGCCCCCGGTCGCCGAATGCGCTGCTTTCAGCGAGCACCACCCGCGGATTGACCGAGTGCAAGGTGTCGTAGGTAAATCCCAGCGCGGCAAGCGTTCCCGGCTTGAAGTTGGCGAACACCGCGTCGGCTTCGGCGACCAAGCGCCCGAACACCCGCTTGCCCGGGGCACTGCGCAAGTCCACGCCGAAAGCCAGGTTGTTGCGGTGCGTCCAGGCAAATGACTCACTCATCGGCTCACCGATTCTGGCCTGCCGCAATCCGTCCGGGTAGGCCGCGCTTTCGACCTTGATCACCTCGGCGCCCAGGTCTCCGAACAACCGGCTCAGTTCACCCCCGGCGACGATGATGCCGAGATCGATGATGCGCAACCCGTCGAACGGGCGCGGGCCGGATTTCGCGGGTGCCGCAATCACCGCTCGCTGGCCGGTCCAGCGGGCGTCGTTCGCCCCGGGCCGCGGCGCGGGTACGCGGAACCCGACGTGTTCACCATCGACTGAGTAGTAGCCGGTCGGGATGGTGCTGCGGACGCCGGGAACAAGTTCGGTGTCGGTGACCGCGCCCACCGACCTGAAGTGCTCGGACGCCAGGATCTGCGCGGGGTCCAGCACCGCGGAGATCGGCACGCCGTGCGACTGCCCTTCGGCAACAAGCGCTTTCATCGTCTGGTGGGCGAACAGTTGGTGAATCAGCGGGCCGATCTGCGGCCACGCCTTGAACCGCGCCGCGATGACGTCGTACTTGGGATCCTGGAATTCGTCGGGTTCGCCCAGCCACCGCCGCAACCCATGCCATTGTCGAGGCGACATCACGCACAGTCGGACGAAACCGTCCTGGCAGGCGTAGATCGGGTAAGCGTCCTGGTTTTTCGGGCGCCCGCGCCACCGATCCGGGTGACGGACGCCCGCCGCGGCCTGCCCATGTGCGCCGAACGCCGGGTCGAGGGCCATCACTACGGCCTCGTATCGGGAGAAGTCGATGTAATCGCCTGTGCCACAACGTAGCCGGTTATAGTAAGCGACCAGCACCGACCACGCCGCTTGGACCGCGGCAGTGGCCGAAGCGATGCCGTCGGGCGGCGAAACCGGGGTGCCGGTGGTCGGTCCCGACCGCGCCAAGGCGCCCGACAGTGCGTAGAGCACCGGGTCGGTGGCGCGCCACGACGCCATCGGCCCCGTCCTGCCGAAGTCCGTCACCGACAGCGCCACCAGGTGAGGGAATCGATCGGCCAACTCTTCGCACGACGTCTCGTAGGCGGCAGCCAGGCCGGGGAGCCCGCTGTCGACGACGATGTCGGCGTCGCCGGCCAGTCGGATCAGCTGTTGGCGGTCGTCCGGAGCAGACGGGTCGAGCACGGTGCTGCGCTTGTTCGCGTTGTGCAGCGCGAAGCGCACGCCGGTGCCCTGCAACGACGGCAGACGGGTACGCGATGGACTGCCGCCGGGCGGCTCCACTTTCAGGACGTCGGCGCCCAAGTCGGCCAGCATCCGGGTGACCGCGTCGGCGTCGTCGTCGCACAGATCGAGTACCCGCAGCGACGTGAGCAGGTCGTCAGGCATCAAGCCAGCGTAGTTCGAGGGCTCAGCGGGGCCGGTAGCCTGGTGAGATGTCTGGCACCGAGAGCGTCGTGGCGTCACCGCATCCGGTGTTCGCGCAGCTCTCGACGCTGCACCACTTTCGTAGCCAGGTCGATGTCGCCGTGGTGGTGGCGGTGCTGGCCCTGACCAACGTCATCGCGCACTTCACCACGCCATGGGCAAGCGTCGTGGCAGTCCCGGTCGCGGCTGCGGGTTTGGTCGGCTGGCTGCGGGTCAACGGCCTCGGATGGGTCGAGCTCGGGCTGGGCCGCGAGCACTGGAGATCCGGCGCCGCCTACGCCGTCGGTGCGGTCGTGGCCGTGGCGGTGGCGATCGCCGTCGGCGTGCTGCTTCCTCTGACCCGGCCGATGTTCATGAACCATCATTACGCGACGCTCTCCGGCGCGTTGCTCGCGTCGATGATCCTCATTCCGCTGCAGACCGTCATTCCCGAGGAGTTGGCGTTCCGCGGCGTGCTGCACGGCGCGCTCAACCGGGCGTGGGGTTTCCGCGGTGCGGCAGTGGCCGGCTCGCTGTTGTTCGGACTGTGGCACATCGCCACCTCGCTCGGGTTGACGAGGAACAATGTCGGTCTCACCCGGCTGTTCGGTGGCGGCGTGCCCGGCATGGTGGCCGGGGTGTCGATCGCGGTGGTCACCACCGCGGCGGCGGGTTTAGTGTTCAGCTGGCTGCGGCGACGCAGCGGCAGTCTGCTCGCCCCGATCGCGTTGCACTGGTCGCTCAACGGGCTGGGGGCGTTGGCTGCCGCCGTGGTCTGGCAGCTGTCCAGCTGACTAGACGAGCAGGACCGCCGCCCCGGAGATCCGCCCGGCGCTGAGGTCGGCCAATGCCCGATCCGCTTGACTGAGCGGATATTCCGGTGTGGTCACCGCGATGTGGTGTGCGCCGGCGAAGTCGAGGAACGCCCGCGCATCGGCGCGGGTATTCGAGGTGACCGAGCGAATCTGACGTTCCTGGAACAGGTGGCGCTGATAATTCAGCATCGGGATGTCGCTGAGGTGAATTCCCGCGATGGCCAGCGTGCCGCCACGGTCCAGCGCCTCCATCGCCGGCAGCACCAACTCGCCGACTGGCGCGAACAAGATTGCGGCGTCAAGCTTCACCGGCGGCGGGTCAGCGGCCCCTTGCGCCGATGCGACGCCCAGGTCGAGGGCGAGTCGCTGAGCTGCCTCGCCGCGGGTCATCACGTGCACCTCGGCGTCCTGCGCCAGAGCGACCTGCGCGGTGATGTGCGCGCTGCCGCCGAACCCGTACAGCCCCAACCTGCCACCGGGCGGCAGCGCCGCGCGTCGCAGCGACCGGTAGCCGATAATGCCGGCGCACAGCAGCGGTGCCAGTTCGCTGTCGCTGTACCCGCTCGGCAGGTGGTGGGCGAAAGCCGCAGGAACGGTGGCGAATTCGGCGTACCCGCCGTCCGCATCCCATCCCGTGTAGCGAGAGTTCGGACATAAATTCTCGTCGCCGCGCCGGCAGTACGTGCACTCTCCGCAGGTGTGCCGTAGCCAGGCGATCCCGACCCGGTCGCCGACGCGGAACTCGCCGCCGGCATCCTCGCCGAGTTCGACCACCTCGCCGACCACTTCGTGTCCGGGTGTCACCCGCTCCCGATGCACGGCCAGGTCGCCTTCGGCCACGTGCAGATCAGTGCGGCACACTCCACACGCGCGGACCGCGACAAGAAGCTCGGTCGGCCCGGGTTGCGGTACCTGCGTGTCGACGTACTCAAGTGGCTGGGTGCTGATCGGGCCCGGACGGGCCACCCGCCATGCGCGCATGGTGGACGGGATCGCGTTGATGGCATGACTGCTCAACACCGCGGAACCTGGGTAGTTACCGCACAGACGGCTGTCAGGACCTTCGTGCCATGCCAACGACCCACAGCAGTATCACCGCGCCAAGCAACGCGGTGAAGAAAGTGAAAATCAACCCGCCGCCCGCAGTGTTGAGAAAGAAGCTGAGGAGAAAGCCCCCAATCAACGCTCCGACGACACCGATCACGATGTCCAGCAAGATTCCGGACCCACCGCCCTTGACGATCTTGCTACCGATCCAGCCGGCTAGCCCCCCGATGAAGATGTAGCCGATCAGCCCGACGCTGGTCGTGGTGGTGGAGCGCGCGAGAATTTCAGTTGCTGCTAATACGCCCATCCGAGACTCCTTGGTTGTCGCTGGCGGGGCCAGCTATTGGACCGACAATGCGGACCCCCAACCGAGCGTAACTACTCGAGGGGCCCGAAACGCTCGGTTCGGCAAACCATTCGGGGCGCCACGAAGGCTGACGCCGTCAGGTCGCCACCGTGCCGGCCGCCGGTGCTGCAGCGTTTCCGCCGGCGGGTTGTCCGGGAGCCGGCGCTGCCGGCGGCGGGGCTGCCGGCAGCGGGGCTGCCGGCGCGGGCACGGGGGCTGCCGGCAGCGGGGCTGCCGGCGCGGGCACGGGGGCTGGTGCACCCGGGGGCGGCGGGGCTGCCGGAGGCGGCGGCGGTGCCCCAGGTGCCGGGGCCGGCGCGGCGGGCGCGGGTGCCGGCGCGGCGGCCAGCGGGCGGATCGATTCGGCCAGCGTCTTGGCGCCGGCTTTGTCAACCGGATCGTTGCTGGTACCCAGCCACACCACGAACCAGCGTTGGCTCGGCGCGCCTGCCGGTTCTGGCGGACTGACAACTCCGGCCCAGATCTGGCCGTTGGGCTTGCTGGCGTCGCTGAACTTCACCTCGTAGTAGGACGCTGCGCCGGCGGCGCCGTTGGCGCCCAGCGGGATGGTCTCCTGGTTCAGGCGGGTGCCCGGGTAGGGCATGAAGAACTCGCCCATGTCCGATGCCAGCCGCGCGGCAGCCTTGGCGTTGTCGGGTTCGGCGCTGGCGTAGAGCTTCTGATCGAGCTTGCCCAGCACCACGCGAGTGTCATTGGCAACCGGTGGCGGCTGACCTGGGCTGGGTGCTCCGGAAATCTTGCTGAGCAGCGCCGATCCGTAATCCAGGTGGGTTGCATCGGACTCCACCCAGCCCGCGGGCAGGACGTAGCTGAAGCCGCCGACCGGGTTGTCGATTCGACCGGCGTTGGGGTCGACCGGGGGCGGGGGCGGAACGTTGGGGTCGGCTCCGGGCGGCGCTCCGAGCGGGGCCGCGGGCGGCGGGACACCAGGCGGCGGGACACCTGGCGGCGGGACAGCAGGCGGAGGGACAGCAGGCGGCGCCGCTTCGGGGGCGGCCGGTTGGGCCGGCGCGGGTGCAATGGGGTCGGGTGCTCCCGGAACCGGCACGGCCGGGCTGGGTGGCGGCGGCACCGGGTCGGCGCCGGCGACAGGCGACCATGCGAACGTGATCGCGCCCGCACCGCCGATCGCGGCGATGATGTGCGTCATCCTGCGGATTCTGGGCCGTGCCGAGGAGTGGTCCACCTGGTCCATGAGGCAAAAACCTACCGTGTCACCCCGGTGGCGCACGTGAGGATTACCCACGTTTCGGCCGATTTTTGACCTGCTTCGCGCCGGGGCGCCGCGCCATACCTGCAGCTCACCCATTGCACCGGTGAGCGAGGTGACAATTCGCTAACGACAACGCGGCCGGGCGCGTCATGACCGTCGTCATATTGCCTGCTCAGGGGCTCGCAAAGCCAGCCTGGCCGAGCACGCGCCGGCCCGTCTCGCCGATCACCAACTCGACGAACTTCTCCGCCAGCGCCGGCTGGGACGCCGTCTTGAGAACGACGATGGGATAGACGTTCACCGCTTGGGCTGATTCGGGAAAACGGACGGTGTCGACCCGGTCCCCCGCCGTGTGTGCGTCGTTGAGGTAGACCAGTCCCGCGTCAGCCTCTCCGCCGCTGACTTTCGCCAGCACCCCGGCACCGACCGACTCTTCGGTTACCGGGGTGAAGTGCACTCCGGTGTTGTCCTCGATACGTTGCGCCGCCGACCCGCACGGCGCCGAGGCCTGACACGCCGCGACCCGCAGGTCAGGCCTGGCGAGATCGGCGAAGGTCTGCACCCGCTTCGGATTGCCCGGGGGGGTGATGATCACCAGAGTGTCGGACGCAAAGTTGACGGGCTCGCCGCTGGTCAGGTCGGCTTTGATGACCGTGTCCAGGTGCGCGGTGTCTGCGGGTGCGTAGACATCGGCGCTGGCGCCCTGGGTCAACTTGTTCGTCAGCTCAGCAGAGGCGGCAAAGTCGAATTCCACTGCTGCTCCTGGATTTTCGGTTTGGAACTTGCCGGCAAGCAGGGTGAAGGCGGGTTTGAGTTGTAGTGCGGCGAACACCATGATCGACGTGGCCGGTGCATGACGCGACGGCGACGAACCGGTCGCGGCGGTCGGCTGCCTGCTGCATCCGCTGGAAGTCGCCGCCAGCGCCGCGACCAGCAATCCCGCCACCCCGGCCGCGCGCGGGCCTCCGCGTCCAGGTGTCACGGTGCCCAGCGTTGTCCAACAGTGACCGCCCCGTGCCGGATTCGGAGTTTCATATCTAGCTACCGTCCAGTAACATAAGGAAACGTTAATGCCATACACGGCCTGAAATCCCAGGGACCGGCATGGCGGTGTGCCACCATCAAGGCATCGGAGAACCGTTGCTCACGACGCGCTCCGCAATGCTGCTGGCGAACCGGAACCTGGATTCGACGCTGAATACGAGGAGGTCATGGCGGTGGAAGTACTTGTCACCGGAGGCGACACCGAACTGGGTCGCGCCGTTGCTGAAGAGTTCCATGACAACGGCCATGCGGTCACGCTGCTGGGCGCCCGCCGAGAGGATCTCGAGGTAGCCGCCAAGGAAATCGAAGCGGACGCCATCGTCTGCGACAACACTGATCCCGCCGCGTTGGCAGAGGTCCGCCACCTGTTTCCCCACCATCTGGACACCATCGTCAACGTCCCGGCGCCGCTTCGGACCCCCGGCGATCCACGGGCGTACTCGCTGTCCGACCTGGCGGCTGCGTGGCGCTCCGCGCTGGACGACACCTTGCTGTCTGCGGTGCTGACGCTCGAGACGGTGGGCGACCACCTCCGATCTGGCGGATCGATCATCAGCGTCGTGCCGGAAAATCCTCGCCCGGGTAGCGCCGAAGCCGCGATCAAGGCCGCGCTCTCGGGCTGGGTCGCCGGCCAGGCGACGATCTTCGGCACCCGCGGGATCACCGTGAACGCGGTCGCGGCCGGACGCGGCGCCCAGCCGGGTTACGAAGGCCTCTCCAGCACACCGCCGGTGCTAGCCGCCGAGGTCGCGCGGATGTCGCTGTTCCTGACCAGCGGCGCCGCCCGCCACATCACCGGACAGACCCTGCACGTCAGCCACGGCGCTCTGACGCAGTTTGCCTAGCCGCAGTTCGCCCGGCAGGTAATTTTCGGCGGTGGCCGTCGGCAGCGGGCGCCGGTCACTAGGGTGGTTTTCGTGACCATTCGCCTTGGCTTTCAAATCCCCAACTTTTCCTACGGCACCGGAGTCGAGCAACTCTTTCCCACCGTGATCGCGCAGGCTCGCGAAGCTGAATCAGCGGGCTTCGACTCGGTTTTCGTGATGGACCACTTCTACCAATTGCCGATGCTCGGCTCCCCCGACCAGCCGATGCTCGAGGCGTACACCACCCTGGGCGCACTCGCGACGGCCACCGACCGAGTTCAGTTGGGCGCGTTGGTAACCGGCAACACCTACCGCAATCCCACGCTGCTGGCCAAGGCCGTCACCACCTTGGACGTCATCAGCGCCGGCCGTGCGATCCTCAGCGCCGGAACCGGCTGGTTCGAGCTCGAACACCACCAACTCGGGTTCGAATTCTCGACGTTCACCGAGCGTTTCAAGAAGCTGGAGGAAGCGCTGCAAATCCTCGACCCGATGATCAAGGGCGAACACTCCACGTTCGCCGGCGAGTACTACACCACCGACTCGGCCTTCGCCAATCCGCGCTACCGCGAGCGCATTCCGATCCTCATCGGCGGCAGCGGTGAGAAGAAGACGTTCTCGCTTGCGGCCCGCTACGCCGACCACCTCAACATCATCGCGGCCTTTGACGAACTCCCCGGCAAGCTCGACGCGTTGGCCAGGCGCTGCGACGAGGCCGGACGGGACCGTTCGACCCTGGAAACCAGCGTCCTGCTGACCGTGATGGTCGACGACAACGCCAAACCGGACCAGATCCCCGCGGAGATGCGTGGCCGCATGCTGGTGGGCAGCGCCGCGCAGGTCGCCGAACACGTCAAGACCCACGTCATCGACGTCGGCGTCGACGGTGTGATCGTCAACATCCCGATCTACACGCCGGGCGTCGTCGCAACGGTTGCGGACGCGCTGCGGCCCGTCGTCGGTGTGTGACGCCGCGCAGCGACATGGGTCACGTGTGACGGGCCCCGGTGGGGGCGATCACACGCCGTTGTGTCGATAGACGCAGGTCCGGCCGTCTATCGTTGACGGTGAACCCGGTCGTCGCTGAGGAGCTAACAAACCATGACTGCTCTGTCCGAGAAAACCGCACCCAATCGCAAGCATCGGGTGGTGGTGATCGGATCCGGGTTCGGCGGCCTTTACGCGGTGAAGAAGCTGAAGCGTGCCGATGTCGACATCAAGCTGATCGCGCGAACCACACATCACCTATTCCAGCCGCTGCTGTATCAGGTGGCGACCGGCATCATCTCAGAAGGTGAGATCGCCCCGACCACCCGCGTCATCCTGCGTAGGCAGCGCAACGTCCAGGTTTTGCTCGGCGACTGCACGCACATCGACCTCGCCCGCAAGGTGGTCGTCTCGAATCTGCTCGGTCACACCTACGAGACTCCCTTCGACAGCCTGATCGTGGCCGCCGGTGCCGGCCAGTCCTACTTCGGCAATGACCAATTCGCCGAGTTCGCCCCCGGCATGAAGTCGATCGACGACGCCCTGGAGTTGCGTGGGCGCATTTTGAGCGCATTCGAGGCGGCGGAGCGTTCCAACGACCCCGAGCGGCGTAAGAAGCTGCTGACCTTCACCGTCGTCGGCGCCGGTCCAACCGGTGTGGAGATGGCGGGCCAGATCGCCGAACTGGCCGACTACACGTTGAAAGGCGCCTTCCGGCATATCGATTCGACCAAGGCCCGAGTCGTCCTGCTCGACGCCGCTCCCGCGGTACTGCCGCCGTTTGGCGACAAGCTCGGTAAACGAGCAGCGGCGCGGCTGGAGAAAATGGGTGTCGACATCCAGCTTGACGCGATGGTGACCGACGTCGACCGCGACGGCATTACGGTCAAAGACCCCGACGGCAGCGTCCGGCGTATCGAATCGGCCTGCAAGGTGTGGTCGGCGGGCGTCGCGGCGAGCCCGCTGGGGCGGGATCTGGCTCGCCAGTCCGCCGTGGAGCTCGACCGCGCCGGACGGGTCAAGGTGCTGCCCGACTTGTCGATACCTGGACATCCCAACGTGTTTGTCATCGGCGACATGGCTGCCGTCGAAGGGGTGCCGGGGGTGGCCCAGGGCGCCATTCAGGGTGCCAAGTACGTCGGCTCGACGATCAAAGCCGAACTCGGCGGGGCAGATCCGGCACTTCGTCAACCATTCCAGTATTTCGACAAGGGTTCGATGGCGACGGTCTCGCGATTCTCCGCCGTCGCGAAGATCGGTCCGGTGGAATTCAGCGGTTTCATCGCCTGGTTGGCGTGGCTGGTGTTGCACCTGGTCTATCTCGTCGGCTTCAAGACGAAGGTCAGCACACTCTTGTCGTGGATCACGACGTTCCTGAGCACCCGGCGCGGTCAGCTGACCATCACCGAGCAACAGGCGTTCGCCCGGACCCGTCTCGAACAGCTGGCGGTGCTGGCTGCTGAGGCGCGCGAGGACGCGACCGCAAAGGCGGCCAGTTAGCGTTCGGCCTCGAGGTTCTGCAGCCGGACCTGACCGCGAGCGATCAGTCGGTCGTCGGAGTCGACGATGGCGACCTGCCACAGTTGCTGACGCCGTCCGCGGTGTATCGGAACCGCGGTCCCGTGAATCCTCCCGCTCCCGATCGCGCGCAGGAAGTCGGTGTTGTTGTTGACGCCAACGACCGAACCGCCACCGTTCACGGTCAGCCAGGTATAGGCCGCGACGCTGGCCAGGCTTTCGACCATCGCGCAATACACGCCGCCGTGCACGATGCCCATCGGCTGGAGGAGCTTGGGTACGACGTTGAGTCGAGCGCGCGTGCGGTCAGGGCTGATCTCGGTGAATTCCAGCCCTAATTCCTCGTCGAATGGCGCTTCTGACATCGGCTGCATGCTTGTAGTGTCTACAGGCGGGTGAACACCAGCGTGGTTCCGGGGTGCAGCAAATTCGTGCAGACCACGCAGACAACCGATACTGTGAGCCTGTTTCCGACCTCTGCGAGCACGGCTCGTGGGCGCTGACGGAATTCACAAGGGGAGGGAAAAAATGATAGCGGCGACGACCGAGCCGGTGCGGTTGCCGCCCGGTCCCCGGCATCCGAAGCTGATCCAGACGCTCCAGTTCCTGGTGCAGAACCACGCGATGTTCGACAATATCTGCAAGCGCTACGGCAGCAACGTCGTCAGCGTCAACCTGCCCCATAACGATCACGCGGTGGTGGTCAACGACCCGGCGCTGGCCAAGGAACTGTTCAGCATCGGTACCGAGTTGATCCAGCGGCCGCCGTCGGGGAACGGGTCGATCGGTGGGGCGTTCGGGCCGGGTTCGACCTTCAGTCTCGCCGGCGACGGCCACCGGGAGCGCCGCAAACTGCTGGCGCCGCCGTTTCACGGCAAGCGGATGCGCGGCTATGAGCGCATCATCGAAGAAGAGGTCGAGCGCGAGATCGCGACCTGGGTCGAGGGCCAGGAGTTCGAGACGCTGGAGCCGATGCTGCGGATCACCGTCGGGGTGATCCTACGCGCGGTGTTCGGCGCCGAAGGTGCTGCGCTGGAAGAACTTCGAGAGACCGTGCCGGCGATGGTAACGCTCGGCTCGCTACTCGTGGTGTGTCCGTCGATTGTGCGCAAGGACCTGGGGCCGTGGAGCCCGTGGGGGCGCTTCATGAAAAAGCGGCGGCGGTTCGACGCCGTCATCGCCGCGCTGATCGCCGAGGCCCGATCCGACCCGGCCATCGGAGAGCGCAAGGATGTGCTGGCGCTGCTGCTGCAGGCCCGCTATGAAGACGGCGAGCCGATTTCCGACGAGCACATCACCGACGAGTTGCTGACCCTGCTGGGTTCCGGCCACGAGACCACCGCGTCGTCGCTGGCGTGGGCATTGGAGCGGTTGAGCCGGCACCCAGACCTGTGCAAGCGACTGGCCGACGAGGCTGACGCCGGCGGCGGTGAACTGCGGCAGGCCACGATCTGGGAGGTACAGCGCACCCGTCCTGTGCTGGATGGAACGACGCGCCGAACAAAGACGCGAATCCGGTTGGGCGAGTGGGTGCTTCCGGAGGACACCAACATCATCATCAGCATCAAGCTGGCGCACGCGTCCGAAGACGACTTCCCGGATGCGGGGTCGTTCAACCCGGACCGCTACCTGGGCACCGCCGCCAAGCCCGTGGCATGGATTCCGTTCGGCGGCGGCGTCAACCGTTGCGTCGGTGCGGCTTTCGCCAACCTGGAGTCCGACGTCGTGCTGCGCATGCTGCTCCGCGAGTTCCGTTTCGAGCCAACCGATGCGCCCGGCGAGAAGGCGTTCTGGCGTGGCGTCGCGACCGTGCCGGCGAAGGGCGCCCGGGCGGTTGTCTACCGACGCACGAACAAGCGGCCGGCGGATTCCGACCCGCTGTTCGTGGCTGACCGCGGCCGCGTGTAGCGCACTGGCATACTGGCGACCTGTGACAGGCGGCCTCAGGCAATACGTGAAACCTCTCGGCAGTTATTCATGGTTCAAGTTGGCCATGAACAAGTATTGGTATCCCTTCGTCACCCGTAGGTGGGATCAAGACGACGTGGTCTTCCTGAACTGGGGGTACGAGGAGGATCCGCCCATGGGGCTGCCGCTGGCGCCCGAGGATGAGAAGAACCGGTGGGGAATTCAGCTTTACCACCGCACAGCGACCCAGACCGACCTCGCCGGTATGAAGGTGCTGGAGCCCAGCTGCGGCCACGGTGGCGGCGGGGCGTACCTGATGAAGACGCTGCATCCGGCGTCCTACACCGGCCTGGACTTCAACCCTGACGGCGTGGCCTTCGCCAAGCGCCGCTATCCCCTGCCGGGCCTGGACTTCGTGCACGGCGACGCCGAGAACTTGCCGTTTCCCGACGAGTCGTTCGACGCGGTGCTCAACGTCGAGGCATCGCACGCCTACCCGCACTTCGACCGTTTCCTCAAGGAGATGGTGCGAGTGCTGCGGCCGGGCGGACATTTCCTCTACGTCGACTTCCGCGGATTCCTCGAATACGACGAATGGGACGCCGCGCTGGCCGCGCTGCCGATGCGGATGGAATCCAAGCGGGAAATCAACCCTGAGGTGCTGCGCGGGCTGGACAACAACTCGGGCCGGTACCTCGAATTGGTCGGCAGCCGGCTGCCGATGTTCCTGCGGCCGTTCGGCAAGCTGTTCGCCGGCGCACCAGACACGCTGATGTACAAGGAATTGCAACGCGGTCGGCTGTCCTACCGCATGTACCACTTCATCAAGGACTAACTGGCAGAACCGACACGGTCAGCCACCGCTCGATGCCGCCAGCGCAGGTAAGGCCGTCGTAACGCGGCAGGGGGTTCCCTTGGCGCGTCTGCGCGCGACCGACAGTCCGCGCACCGGCAGCCCGAAACCGACCAGTGCGTCGAGCACCGCCTGCCCGCGGCGCATGGCGGCCACTTCGTCGGTGCCGCCCAGCTGTGGCACCTGGGTGGCACACGCCACCACCATCGATCCGACGATGTGCCACATGGCGGCGATTGACAGAGCGCCGCCGCTGACCGCGTGCAGCTTGGCGAACAGCGGCGCGAGGGTTCGGTGGCAGCGGTGGGACACCCAGGTCGTCAACGCGGCCGCGTTCGGCAGCCGGACGACGCCGTCGGCGCCGCACGGGTCATCGGGCAACACCCGCAACGTTGGGTCGACCACCCCGGCCCAGTCGATCACGCCATCGGAGTCGACATGGACCCACAAATTCTCCAGCCCGGTGTCCCAGGCCCTGGCCTCGAGCACCACCAGCGCGACCACCCGGCCGATCACCGTGTGAATCAAGGTCGCCGCCAATTGCCTTGCGGCACTGCGCTCGTTCATGTCGATCTTGGCGGCGTCGAACATGGCCTGCAGTCGGTCGGTGCTCAGCGCGGAGGCCAGTGGCCACCATCGGCGTACCGACACATCGCCCAGCACTGCGACACCGTGTACCCGTGGGCATTGCGGATACAGCTCGCGAAGCCGTCGACTGGACTCGTGCAGTGGCAGCACGCGATCGATGGCCATTGTTGCGATGAGCGGGTCGTCGATCGGGATCGTCATAATTTTAGGTTAGCCTAACCATATGAACTGCGGGACGGTGGTCCGGCGACGCGTCCCCCGGCCGGAGAGGTACGACCGTCGGTAGTAAGCGCGAGTACGCTGACAAGCACATTGCACAGGAGATTGAGCGAACATGGTTAAGCTGACGCGGCTCGGGGATCTCGAGCGCGCGGTGATGGACCATCTGTGGTCCGCTCCGCACCCGCAAACGGTCCGCCAGGTGCACGAAGCGCTTTCCGAACAGCGCGATCTGGCCTACACGACGGTGATGACCGTGCTGCAGCGGCTGGCCAAGAAGAACCTGGTTTCGCAGATCCGCGATGACCGTGCACACCAGTACGCGCCGGTGCACGGACGCGACGAACTGGTGGCCGGTCTGATGGTCGATGCACTCGACCAGGTCGCCGACCCGGGAAGCCGACACGCCGCCTTGGTGCACTTCGTCGAGCGGGTCGGCGCCGACGAGGCCGAGGCGTTGCGGCGCGCACTCGCCGAACTGGAATCAGGTCATCGGACAAATCAGTCTGCTGGCGCGCGACCGGAGGGCTGAGGGACACTGGGACCATGTCTGGGCTGACTTTCACCGTTCTTGCGGTGATGCTGGTCGGGCCGGTCCCAGAATTGTTGGCGCGGGCCACGTGGCCGCTGCGCGCTCCTCGGGCCGCGATGGTGCTCTGGCAGGCAATCGCCATCGCCGCGGTGCTCTCGGCGTTCAGCGCCGGCATCGCCATCGCGAGCCGACTGTTCGTCCCGGGCGCCGACGGGCGCCCGACGGCCAGCCCTGCCACCGAGATCGGTCGCCTCGGCTGGCCGCTGTGGCTGCTCGACGTTACGGTCTTCGGTCTGACCTTGCTGATCGGCGCGCGACTGCTGGTGGCTGTGGTCCGGGTCGCCGTGGCCACCCGGCGACGGCGTGCCCGTCACCGGATGCTGGTGGATCTGCTCGGCGTGTCGCCCGACCTGGTCTCCGCGCGGGCCCGCGCCGGCGGCCGTGATCTGCGTGTGCTGGAGGTGGCACAGCCGCTCGCCTACTGCCTGCCCGGCGTCCGCAGCAGGGTGGTAGTCAGCGAGGGCGCGCTGGATTCGCTCACCGAAAACGAGGTCGCCGCGATCCTGAGTCACGAGCGCGCTCATCTGCGCGCGCGCCACGATCTGGTGCTTGAGGCGTTCACCGCCGCACACGCCGCGTTTCCCCGTTTCGTCCGCAGCGCAAGCGCTTTGGACGCGGTGCAGTTGCTGGCCGAACTGTTGGCCGACGACGCCGCTGTCCGGGTGGCCGGCCGCGCTCCCCTGGCCCGGGCCCTGGTGGCCTGCGCGTCGGGCCGTGCGCCGCTGGGTGCCCTGGCCGCCGGCGGAGCGCACACCCTGCTGCGGGTGCGACGGCTTTCCGGTAGCGGCAACAGCCGTTGGGTGTCTACTGCCGCCTACCTTGCGGCCGCCGCGGTGCTGATCGTGCCGACCATCGCACTCGCGATCCCGTGGCTCACCGAACTGCATCGGCTGTTCGCCGCTGTCTGACCCGGCAACCTGCCACGCAGCGTTCTGAGGCGATACTTTGCACAGGCATGAATCCCGCTGTGCCACAGTGTTCGGTACAGAGCCATGGAACAAGTTGACGGAATTGAGAGGCGCACGTATGAGCTCGTCGGAGTCAAAGACCGGGACCGCGCAGATCGGCGTCACCGGCTTGGCGGTGATGGGCTCGAATCTCGCCCGCAACTTCGCCAGCCACGGTTATACCGTGGCGTTGCACAACCGGTCGATCGCCAAGACCGATGCGCTACTCAGAGAGCACGGCGACGAGGGCACGTTCGTCCGGTCGGAGACCATCGAAGAATTCCTCGACGCGCTGGAGAAACCGCGACGGGTGATCATCATGGTCAAAGCCGGCGACCCCACCGATGCCGTCATCAACGAACTCGCCGACGCGATGGAAGAAGGCGACATCATCATCGACGGCGGCAACGCGCTCTACACCGACACCATCCGCCGCGAGAAGGCCATCCGCGCACGCGGCCTGCACTTCGTCGGCGCCGGCATCTCCGGCGGTGAAGAAGGCGCGCTCAAGGGCCCCTCGATCATGCCCGGCGGGCCGGCCGAGTCCTACAAGTCGTTGGGCCCGCTGCTGGAGGAGATTTCCGCGCACGTCGACGGCGTCCCGTGCTGCACCCACATCGGTCCCGACGGCGCCGGGCACTTCGTCAAGATGGTGCACAACGGCATCGAATACGCCGACATGCAGCTCATCGGCGAGGCCTACCAGCTGCTGCGCGACGCGCTGGGCAAGACCGCGCCGGAGATCGCCGACGTGTTCGCCGAATGGAACTCTGGCGACCTGGACAGCTTCCTGATCGAGATCACCGCGGAGGTGTTGCGCAAGACCGACGCCAAGACCGGCAAGCCACTGGTGGATGTGATCGTCGACGAGGCCGAGCAGAAGGGCACCGGCCGCTGGACGGTCAAGTCGGCGCTCGACCTCGGCGTGCCGGTGACCGGTATCGCCGAAGC
>NZ_JBYCLD010000512.1:0-3869 GCF_057473725.1 Mycobacterium sp. TH-M11
CGAACCCAGTCAGGACTGTGCGGGCCCCGATGGCGAGGACGGCGCCTGCGGCTGCTGGCCTGACCCGAACGACTGCTGGCCGTGGCCCGACCCGCTCTGGTCGGAGGAGTTGCCCTGGCCCGAGGCGTTCGAGCCAGACGACGGCGGCGGGCTGAAGCTCGGAAAACCTGTTGGCGGGGTGGGTGATCCGTGCTGGGACTGCGCCGAGCTCGGCTGCGGTCCGGACTGCGCGGCGAACCCGCCGGTGTTCGCGCCCGAGGGGTAGCCGCCGTACTGCGTGCCGTAACCAGACTGCTGGTAGGGGCTCTGCTGCTGACCGTAGTAGCCGCCGTACTGGCCGTAGTACTGGTCGTACTTGGGGCGGGGTGCCGGCGCCGTGATGACGCCCGCATCCAGCAGCAGAGCGCTGATGGCCAGCGCCGCCTGCACGACAGCGGTCGTCACCGCGATCCACAATCCGGCGCCCCGGCCCGTGGCGTCGACAGTGTCTTGTATCAGCAGTAACGCGCCCAGGAGAGATACCGCGGTCACCACCGCGAGGAAGTTCTTGGCCTTGGGAAGCAGGTTCACTGCCGCCAGCAGACCGGCCAGCAGCACCAAGTCCAGCGACAGGGTGCTGCCCTTCTCGACCAGCTCGTCGCCATTGGGCAAGACGCGCGACACCATCGGGAAGTAGCTCGCCAGATAGGTCAACACACCGAGAACCGCGACCGCGATGATCAAATAGTGCTTGAGGTTCGTCTCGGTGTCCTCGGACCTCGCGAACGAGGTCGATGCCGGACCCCGGTACGAGCCGGGCGACTGCGCGGGGGGATATCCGGGGTTGCCGGGCGGGTAAGTCATGGCTTCTCCTGTGCTTTCCGATACGTGTGCGGCACCACTGTCGTGCGACGCTGGTTACTCCCGCGCGGCGCCTCCCGCGAGGCTACCGGTAAACGCCGGGTCAACACCGTAGGCCGCAGCCGGCGGGAGCTTTGCGACGCGAACCGATCAACAACGCTAGCCCATCTCGGGCACGGAGTCGTTGCACATCTCGGCAGCCGGCCCCCACCCCGATGGTTGCCCGCGAGATTGGAACACGTTCTAATTCATCCATGGACTATGGACTCGTGCTGTTCACCAGTGATCGCGGAATCTCCCCGGCAGCGGCCGCCACTCTTGCCGATAACCACGGGTTCACCACGTTCTATGTACCGGAACACACCCACATTCCGGTCAAGCGCCAGGCCGCCCACCCAACCACCGGCGACGAGACGTTGCCCGACGACCGCTACATGCGCACGCTGGATCCGTGGGTGAGCCTCGGCGCGGCGTGCGCCGTCACGTCGCGGGTACGGCTGTCCACCGCGGTGGCTTTGCCAGTCGAACATGACCCGATCACGCTGGCCAAATCCATCGCGACGCTCGACCACCTCTCGGGTGGGCGGGTCAGCCTGGGCGTCGGGTTCGGCTGGAACACCGATGAACTGGCCGACCACGGTGTGCCGCCCGGCCGTCGCCGAACCATGCTGCGCGAATACATCGAAGCGATGCGGGCGCTGTGGACCAAAGAAGAGGCCTCCTACGAAGGTGAATTCGTCAATTTCGGGCCGAGTTGGGCGTGGCCCAAGCCGGTGCAGTCGCACATCCCGGTGCTGGTCGGTGCGGCCGGCACGGAGAAGAACTTCACGTGGATCGCCCGCAGCGCCGATGGCTGGATCACGACGCCACGTGACTTCGACATCGACACGCCGGTGCGGGTGTTGCAGGACACCTGGGCCGCGGCGGGTCGTGACGGCGCGCCGCAGATCGTTGCGCTGGACTTCAAGCCGGTGCCGGAGAAGTTGGCGCACTGGGCCGAAATCGGGGTCACCGAGGTGTTGTTCGGGCTGCCCGACAAGTCCGAAGATGAGGTGGCCGCGTATGTCGAGAGGTTGGCGGGCAAGCTTGCCGCGGCGGTTTAGCTGACAGGAGGCGCATGACCGAGCACGGCCGCCACTTCCCCTTCCGATACGAGACCCGGCTGGCGCCGCTGTGGCTGGCCTTCCGGGCGTGGCCGAGCAAACAGGGTGTCACCGTCACCGATGACGGCCTGCTGATCGCCCGTTACGGCCCGTTCCGGGTCGACGCGCCGCTGTCCCAGATTCAGGACGCGCATATCACCGGGCCCTACCGCTGGTGGACCGCGGTGGGCGCCCGACTTTCGCTGGCCGACGACGGCCTGACCTTCGGCACCAACGCAACGCAGGGCGTGTGCATCCACTTCGAGCCGCGGATCCACCGCGTGATCGGTCTGCGCGACCACTCGGCGCTCAACGTGACTGTCGAGGACTGCGAAGGCCTGGTGGCCGCACTGGAATTGCCGCACTGAGGAGCTAAGCGAGCCAAGCCTGGTTGATGCCCCCGTCGCTCGACTTCACGGTGATTTCGGCGCCGAGCGGGTCACCGTCGGTCATCACCGCCACCAAGTCCTCGTCTTCGGTGAGCGCCATGAAGCGCGAGCCGTCTGCGGCCAACCTGCCGATGATGACACCGGTCGTCGCCGGCCAGTCGTACCGTACGGAGTACGTCTCAATGGTGGCTGCGCCGTTGGCGTTTCGAGTGACCGGTACCTTCGGCAGGGCAGCGATGTGTTGCTGCAACTCCTTGCTCCGGTCAGCCGCCCAGTCGCCAGGGGTTGTCGAGTACACGCCCACCGAATACTTGCTCATCACACCGCCGTTGGCGCCGACGAGCCCGAACGCGCCGGGTTTGTCGCGCATGGCGGTCACGGTCTCGGCGATACCGTGCAGCGAATAGCTGTTGCCGGGGCCGCCGAAGTACGGCAGGCCGCCAGTCAGCGTCAGGCCGCGTGGGTCGTCGGCGGCGAGGGCGAACTCGTCGCACACCGCGAACACCGGAAACGGGAAGCAGCTGTAGAGGTCGAACGTCGTCACGTCGTCGATGCCGATGCCCGCGCCGCGGAGCGCTTCTGCCACAGCCTGTTTGGCGGAGTAGCTGATACTGACGTCGACGCGGTCCAATAAATCCTGCTCGGTCTGATCGGCATGCCCGCGCAGATAAACCCACTTGTCCTCGGGCACACCAAGCCGGCGGGCCGCCGACACCGACATCACCAGCGCGGCGGCTCCTTGATTGACGGTGTCGCGCGCCACCAGCAACCGCGGGTATGGGTCGCAGATCATCCGGTTCTCGTCGGTGACGGTTTCGATCTCGGCCACCGAACGCTCCACCGGTGAGGACGAGAACCGGTTCGCAGCAGCAACTTTCGAGAAGGGGGCGAAGAGCTCGGCCATTGCACGCCGGTAGTCGGCGACGCTGAGCCCGAGCCGTCCTCGGCGCGCGTTGTCGAGCAGCCCGTACTGGACGGGCGCTCCGGTCAGCCCGTGCTTGGCGGTGTACTCGCTCATGTACTGCTCGAAACCGTAGCCGCGGTCCTCGAGCTGGCCACCGATGTGTTCGGTGAAGTCCGGCTTGTCGTCGCGCCCGGCGAAGTACTTCGCCGTCGACCCGGGCTCGGACCCGAGGATCAACGCGACCTCGATGTCACCGGCCGCGATCGCCCCGGCGAACTCCGTCATCAGCTTCTGCGGACCGTTGCCACCGATCGGCTCGAGCACCGCACGCGCCGGATCGGCGCCCACCCGATTGGCCACCGAACGGACGTAATTGTCCGAACAGCCGAACGGCGGCCGATTGAACGGCGTGCAGATCTCGAACTGGCGCAGACCGGCGAACACCTCGATGGCCAACGCCACCGCGGTCACGTCGGCGCCGGTGTCGGCGAGCGCGGCCCGCACCGCCTCGGTCGCCAGTTCGACCGAGGACATGCCGCGGTAACCGGGATCGTCGATGCGCTCGGTGAACTGGCCCACGCCGACGACGACGGG
>NZ_JBYCLD010000513.1:0-5934 GCF_057473725.1 Mycobacterium sp. TH-M11
ACGGCCGCAGTTCGGTCGCCAACTCGGTCAGCACCCCGCGGAAGCCGTGCGACGGCACGCCCATCACCACCACGTCGGCGCACTGCGCGGCCTCGGCAAAGTCGGTGGTGGCGCGCAAACTTTCGGACAAGACGTGTTCTTCGCCAAGGTATTTGGTGTTGCGATGGTTTTCGTTGATGTCCTTGGCGGTCTCTTCCGAGCGCACCCATTGCAGCGTCGGCCCGCGGCGCGCGCAGATAGATGCGACGGTGGTGCCCCAGGATCCGCCACCGAGAACGACGACCTTCGGTTCGCGCGTTGCTGCCATGTCGCCCAGCGTATTGCGGTCACCGGATCTTTACCGGCGGTTGGCCAGATGCGCCGTTATCCGGCCAGCGCGGCCTGGTGTGCAGCGGTGCCGAACACCATTGCCTCGGTGATCCGGTCGAAGCGGTAGTCGATGGCGTCGGCGTAGTAGTTCTGCCGAACATTCCACGGCCGTTTGATGCCCGACTTCGGCAGCGCGTGCGGGGCGCGCAGCACGTAGCCGGCCTGAATGTCCCACGCCGGCTTCTCCGGCATCGGCTCACCGGCCAGATGCGGGTAGGCGTGGGTGTAGCCGTGAGAGGCCATGTGGTCCAACAGCTTTGCCGTAGCACGAGCGGTCATGTCGGCGCGCAGCGTCCAGGACGCGTTGGTGTAGCCGACGCACCAGAACAGGTTCGGCACGTCCTCGAGCATGTGCGCCTTGTAGATGAAACGGTCTTGCGGCTTGACCTCCGCGCCGTCCATCGACACCGTCACCCCGCCCAGGGCCTGCAACTGCAGACCGGTCGCGGTGACCACCACGTCGGCGTCGAGATGCTTGCCGGACTTCAAAGCGATTCCGGTGGAATCGAAGTGGTCGATGTGGTCGGTCACCACCTCGGCGCGGCCGTCGCCGATCGCGACGTAGAGGTCGGCGTCGGGGATCAGGCACAGCCGCTGATCCCACGGGTTGTACCGCGGCTTGAAATGGGTGTCGACGTCGTAGCCCTTGGGCAGGTAGTGCACCGCGATCTGGCGGATCCACCACTTCACGAAGCCCGGTGTCTTTCGGGCCAGCAACCAGATCAGGCCTTCCAGCAGGGCATTGCTCTGCCGGGCGAACGAATGAGAAAGCCGGTGCGGCAGGGCGTTTCGTATGGCGTTCAAGGTCCCACTGCTTCTGGCCGCCGAGAACAGGTAGGTGGGAGAGCGCTGCAGCATGGTCACCTTCGAGGCATTCTCGGCCAGCGACGGGATCAGCGACATCGCGGTCGCGCCGCTGCCGATCACCACGATCTTCTTGTCGCGGTAGTCGAGGTCGGAGGGCCAGTGCTGCGGATGGACGACGGTGCCGGCGAACTCGCTGATTCCGGGGAAGTCCGGGGTGTAGCCCTCGTCGTAGTTGTAGTAACCGGACCCGAAGAACACAAAGCGGCCGCGGTAGGTCTTCTCGGCGCCGTCCTGGGAGGCGGTGACGGTCCAGGTATCGGTCGAGGAGTCCCAATCCGCCGAGCGGACGTGGGTGTTGAACTGGATGTGTTGGTCGATCCCGTGTTTGTGCGCGGTGGTCTTCAGGTACTGGCGGATGTCCCCGCCGTCGGCCACCCGGTCCGCTTTGGTCCACGGTTCCCACGGGAAGCACAGCGTGAAGATGCTGCTGTCGGACCGCACGCCGGGGTAGCGGAACAGGTCCCAGGTGCCGCCGATCTGCTCGCGTCGCTCCAGGATGACGTAGCGCGTCCCCGGGTTGCGCTCGGTGATGCGGTAGGCCGCGCCGAGCCCCGAGATGCCCGCGCCGATGATGACGACGTCGACGTCTGCCGTGTCCATCACGACCCCCCGCTTCTACCTCGGAACTGTGGTGCCGATCACGTTACCGGTAGTTGACGAACTGCACGGCCACCTCGAGGTCGGCGCCCTTCAGTAGCGACTGGACAGCCTGCAGGTCGTCGCGGCTCTTGCTGGTGACCCGGACCTCTTCGCCCTGGATCTGGGTCTTGACGCTCTTGGGTCCCTCGTCGCGGATCAGCTTGGTGATCTTCTTGGCGTTCTCGCTGGTGATGCCCTCCTTGAGGGTGCCGGTGACCTTGAAGGTCTTGCCGGATGCCTGCGGCTCGCCGGCGTCAAAAGCCTTGAGGCTGATGTCGCGCCGGATCAGCTTCTCCTTGAATACGTCGACGGCGGCCTTGACCCGTTCCTCGGTGGAGCTGGTCAGCTCGATCGCTTCGTCACCCTTCCAGGCGATCTTGGTGTCGGTGCCGCGGAAGTCGAACCGGGTGCCCAGTTCCTTGGCGGCCTGGTTAAGGGCGTTGTCGACCTCCTGCCGGTCGAGCTTGCTCACGACGTCGAACGATGAGTCCGCCATTGGATACGTTCCCTTCCATCGGTGCTGGCCATTTGTTGTCTGAGTACATCTTCGTTGTATCCTGCTACACGCACCACGGCAGATTGCCCGAGCGGCCAATGGGAGCGGACTGTAAATCCGTCGGCTAACGCCTACCCAGGTTCGAATCCTGGATCTGCCACCGAGGTACGCGGTCCCGCAGCACGAGTGTCGAGCTGCGGGCCCGTTCTCTTTACGGCGTCCGCGGCGCGATCGGTTCGTGGGGGTCGACCTGAATCCCGGCTTTCAACGGCGCGGTGTTCAGCAGTGACCACATCCATTCGGCGAGTTGGGTGGTGAACTCTTTCCGGGGCAGCGGCACGTCGTCGTTGAGCCAGTGGGTCACCGAGGACTCGACGAAGCCGATCGCCCCGATGCTCAGTGGCACGGCAGGGCGCTCGTCGATCCCGAGCGTGCGGTAGAACGTCGCGATCACCTCTGCCAGATTTGCGGCGACCACGCGATTGACGTCGTGGATGGCGGCGAGGGCGTGGGCGTCATCGCTGAGTGGATGGCGGGTCAGGTATTCGTACAGGTTCGGGTGTTCCAGCCGCCAGCGCACGTGCATCGACACAGTGCCGGTGGCCACCTGCATCGGGCTGATCGGCCCATCCCATACGAGTGTCTGCTTGGCGGTGAGCATTTCGCCGGCGCGTCGGGCGATGCTGTGGTGCAGGTCGGCCGCGCCGTCGAAGTACCGATACAGCTTGGTGCGCGTCACCCCGACGTGGTCGGCCACCTGCTCGGTCGACGCCTGCGGCCCGTAGCGGACGATGGCCTCGAGCGCGGCCTCGACGAACTCCGCGCGACGCTTGTCCCGCTGCCCTGACCAGCGGGCCGCTCGTCCGTCAACGGCCCCTTCCGGCCGCCCAGTCGAACTCATACTTTACATGGTACGTAGCGTCCCGCTAATCTCACAGCCGGTACGCGATGTACCGGATACCGGAAACTAGACCCAAGGCCGCAGATGATGAGCACCGTCCCACTGGTCGTGATCGACGACCACCCTGTGGTCCACGCCGGCGTCCTGCGCTGGGTCGCCGACGCGTCCATCGCGACCGGTACCGTGCCTGCCTACCGCTCGGTGGCTGAGTTTCTCGACAAGCACCCCCGCGACTTCGGCGCGCCAGAAGTGATCGTCTTCGATCCCGAACGTGGCGAGTGTCGGCCCGACTACGCAGGTCTGCAGCAACTCTGCACACTCAAGCATCGCGTCGTCGCCTACTCGCGCTTCTTGTCCGCGGAGATCATTCTGAAGTGCCTAGACGTCGGCGCCGCCAACTACATCGTGAAATCTGAAGCGCCACAACATCTCATCGAGGCAATTACGGCCGCGCAACGCGGCGAGTCGGCTCGCGGGCCGATTGCCGCGGCCGCCGTGCGGGCCGCCCAGCTGCATGGGCGCGCACAGCTCACCGCGCAAGAGAGACGCGTCCTCATCGAATGGCTGATCACCGACAACAAGGAGGCGGTCAGCAGGAAGCTTCATATCGCGCCGAGCACGGTCAGAACCCATCTGCAGCGAATCCGGCGGCGTTACAGCGACGTACACCGCGCCGCTCCCTCCAAAGCGGCATTGTTTGCCCGCGCCGTGCAGGACGGCCTGATCGGCATTCACGACGTCTGAGTGTGATTGCGCCACCGCCTAGCCGAACGGCTCGCCGTCGAAGCGTTCCCGGGTGGCCAACTCGGCGACGGCGGCGCGCCGCAGTCTGGTCAGTTGCCGGGTCGGCTTGCCGAGCGGCACAAGCGCCGCGAGGGCGTATGTCTCCGGTACGCCCAGCAACTCGCGCACGCGCGGCTCCTCGGCCACCGCCATCGTCGAGATCGTGCCGCCGAATCCCTCGTTGCGCGCGGCCAGCAGGATGTTCCACACCAGCGGGTAGACCGACCCGCCGCTGATCACTCCGATCCGATCCAGACGTTGGTCCATCGCCGCGACCACCTCCAGGTTGACGCAGACCGCCAGCACCACGGCGGCGTCGCGCAGAGGGGCCGTGAATTGCGCCGGTACGTCGGTCGCCGCGATCTGCTCGGAGCTCGGCCCCGGTTCGTGCAACGGATTCCAGGGACTTTCGCCGTTGGCCAGCTGAGCCGTGTACTGCCGCGCGCCGGTCATCGACAGTTCGGCCAGCTTCTCACGGGTTTCGCGGCCGCGGATCACGATCACCCGCGCGCCTTGCCGGTTACCGCCGCTGGGCGCGAAGCGGGCATTGTCGAGGATTCGCGCCAAGACGTCGTCGGGCAGGGGGTCGTCGGTGAAGGTGCGCGCGGCGAACGTCGTGCGCATGACGTCGTAGATGTCCATCAATCCATAGTGCATCGACAATCCGTAGTGCATCGACGGCTGAACGTGATCTGACGAGGAAACGCGATCCGGTAAATTCCGGCGAAAGCCGACTGTATCCACGAAACTGGCGGGATGCGTAGCGAAGCTAATCTCCGGCGGTTTGAGCGGCGTACCGAGTGGCCGCTCGCCGCGGCGGCCTTCGTCTTTTTGGTGCTGTTCTCCGTCGAGGTGCTCGCGCCGCGGCCCGAGCCCGTAGCGCACGAGTTCTGGTTGATTGACTGGGGTATCTGGGGCCTGTTCATAGTGGACTACGCGGCCCGGCTCTACCTCGCACCGCGTCGCTGGCACTGGTTTGTCCGGCACCTGCTCGACTTCGCCATCGTGACGTTGCCGTTGCTGCGGCCGCTTCGACTGCTGCGTCTGCTCATCCTGATTGAATTGCTGCAGAAGGCAATCGGCTATGCATTCCGCGGCCGGATTGTCGTCTATACCGCCTCCGGTGTGCTGCTGTTGATCTACACAGCGTCGCTCGCCGTCTTCGACAAGGAGCGACACCTGCCCGGGGCCACCATCAACTCCTTCGGCAAAGCCCTGTGGTGGTCGATCACCACGGTCACCACGGTCGGCTACGGCGACGTCTACCCGATCACCAACACCGGCCGGATCATCGCCGTGCTGTTGATGCTCGGCGGCATCAGCCTGGTCGGCGTCGTCACCGCCGCCCTCGCGTCGTGGATCATCGAGCGCGTCGCCGCCGACGAGAACGCCATCCAAGCGGTCACCGTCGCGCATATCGATGAGCTTCGCGCCGAGATCCGGGGGTTGAGTCTCCAGCTGAACAACCAGCAGGCGCGTAGCGAGCAAGATGGGTCCCGATGAGCACGCGAACGACGCTGGCCGATGGCCGCGAGCTGTTGTTCTTTGCGCTCCCCGGGCACACCCCGGCACCGGTTGTCGATCGTCGTCCGCTGCCGCCATTCGAGCCCGGACAGTCGCAGCTGAGATTCGATCAGGCCACCGGGCAGTGGGTGATCATCGCCGCGCGCCGACAGGACCGCACCTATAAGCCGCCTCCCGACCAATGTCCGCTGTGTCCGGGGCCGACCGGGCTGACCAGTGAGGTGCCCGCACCCGACTACGACGTCGTGGTCTTCGAGAACCGGTTCCCGTCGTTGGCCGGCTTCGGTGCGCCCGCTTGCGTGCCCGAGGGCTTCGTGCCGCAGCACGGGGTGGGGCGGTGCGAGGTGATCTGCTT
>NZ_JBYCLD010000514.1:0-9216 GCF_057473725.1 Mycobacterium sp. TH-M11
ACCCGCGACCTGAGCAGCAGTCGCGGCAGTGGGCGCCGCAGCCGGTCGATCAACTCGGTGAAGCCATAGCGATGTTCGCGGCGAATTGCGAACTCCACCAATCTCGGTGGCGCCGGCACCGCGATTCCGCGCGCCACCAGCGATCGCGCAATGAACGTCGAGACGCCACCCAGGCGTTCCTCGGCCGCCAAATGTGCCGCAAGATCTCGCGCGGTCCACGACCCGCACCCGGCGTGCGCCGAGGCGCCGGCGGCACTCAAGGAGTGTGCGAGTGCCGCCCGCTCGGCCTCGATGTCCTCGGCGAGCGTCACCGTGGATCAGCCTGAGGCGCCCAGGATCTTGATTGCGAAGATGAGGGTGTCGCCCTGCCGGATGCCGGCGCTGGGCTGGCCGTCGGGGTAGCCGTCCGCGGAGGTCATGGCGACCGCGACCGTGGATCCGACGGTCTGGCCGACGATCGCTTTCTGGAATCCGGGGATAACGCCGTCGAGCGGGAAGTCCACCGGGGCGCCGCGCTTGTAGCTGCTGTCGAACACCGATCCGTCGCGTCCGTTGACACCCATGTAGCAGACGGACACCTTGGCCGTCGCCGGAACCACCGGGCCGTTGCCGGCCTGCAACGTGTGTACCTGGGTCGACGTCACGGTGAACGGCGCCGACACATCCACTCGGGGTGCGGCCGTTTCGGTCGATCCGGTGACCGCGACGCTGCCGGTGGCCCCGGTCAGGGTCCACTCCGGCGTGCCGGCGGCGGGGGCGGCCGTGGGGCAGGTGTCGGCGGCTACGGCCGTACCTGCCGCCGCGAAGGGCAGGGCAATTGCCGCGAGACTGGCCGTGACAGCAACGAAAGAGTGCATCCGAGTGGGTTTCACGTCCGCCACGTTACAGGCCGCATCGGGCATGATCTGCGGACCATGACCGACGCAAAGTGGCTCGTTCGGCCGGGACTCGGCACGTAGTCTCACCCACGTGCACATCGACGTCATGGCCCTGCCGCAGCCGTTGGCCAAGGTGACTGGCAAGTTCCGGTTCGGTCTTGGCACCCAGGTACGCACCCATGTGGTGCGCCGCTACGTCGCGGCGGTGGCCGAAGGCGCCGCGAAGGCGGGCCGTTCCCCGCACCGTCGGGGATCGATGAGGTCAGTGCCGTGCTGATCGGGGTGGCCGCAGCGCTGCTGGCCTGTTTCGGCTACGGGGTGGCCTCCGTTCTACAGGCCTATGGCGCACGTAGTTCCGCTGCCGCCGGCCAAGGGCAGGAAGACGGCAGACCGACCCTGCGCTCGACCGCCAACGCGGTTCTGACTACGGCGTTCATTGCCGGGATGGCCCTCGACGTCATCGGTTTCGCCGGAAACATCGTCTCGGCCCGGCTGATACCGCTGTTTCTGTCGCAGACCATCATCAGCGCCAATCTTGTCGTCACCGCGGTGCTCGGCATCGTTGTGCTCGGTGTTCGCCTGCACCGCCGCGACTGGACGGCGATCGCGACGGTGATCGTGTCACTGTGCGTGTTGGGGTTCAGCGCTGGTCAGGCCGGCACAGACACGTCGGGAACTGGGCTGCACTGGGCGCTGATGGTGGCGGCGCTGCTGATCGCGGCTCTCGGGGTTGGTCTCATCCGCTTCTTGGGGGCCCGTGCCGCGGCCGCAGCCGGCTTGGTCTCCGGTGTTCTGTACGGAGTGATGGCAATCGCGGTTCGGGTAGTCGACGGCGTCGATCCGCTGCGGTTGCCAGTTCTGCTAAAAGACCCGGCTTTCTGGACAATCGCTATCGCCGGAGCCGGTGGCTTCTACCTGTTTACCGTTGCGCTGCAACTGGGTTCGCTGAACGGTGCCGTTGCTGCTCTGGTCGTCGGCGAGACGGTGATGCCCGGCATCGTCGGCGTAACGCTGCTCGGAGACACCGCGCGACCCGGCTTGGACTGGTTGGTGGCGTTGGGTTTCTGCACCGCGGTCGGGGGTGCGGTGGCCGTTGCCATATTCGGTGCGGCCGAACATGTTCCGGCGGTACACGATTAGGGCCGGGTGGTCTTCCAGGGCTGCTCGTTACGGCGTTGCCGCTCCCGCTCGTTGGCTTGGTCCTTCACCCAGAAGTCCTCGAATCGTTCGTCGGGGTGCACGTTCGGCAGTCGATCCATCAGCTTGCTGAGTGCGCGTGGGGGCCTCGCCGGCTCCCATTGGGGAACCACGGTGCTCAGTGCGGCAAGGCTCTTGAGCACGACGAATACGGTGAACAGGGCGCTGGGTGCGTCAGTGGCGGCGATCGCGGCGAATCCGAGCAGCAGGGTCATGTGCACCACCATGACGCGGCCCAGCCCGACGTTGGCAGCGGTCTCGATATCTCGGAAGGACCAGCGGCGCAGATCGACCAGGTCGGTGAGGAATTCCATCGTCAGGAACAGCAATACGCCCAGGCATCCCCAGCCGACGCTGCGCCAGTCCAGAGCGAGCATCGCAAGCTCGGGCGCTCGATTGTGAATCAGCAGCGCCAGGATGGCCGCCAGGAACACGCCGTGGGCTGCGCAGAACACCAGGCTGATGAGCGCGAAGCCGCTCAAGAACGAAGAATGGGACGGGCCGCCGACTCCTGGGCCCCGGTAGCGGAAGTGACCGTATTTGGGGTTCAGGCGCTGGTGTACGGCGATGCGGGCTATCACCAGCAGGCACATCGTGACGTTCTCGAACCAGTACACGACCACGGTCGTTGCGCCCGACCAATGTTGACCGAACCAGCCGAATGCCGGGATGGCGATGACGCCGAGTACGGCGAACAGATGCAGGGGTGAGAATTTCGAGCGTCGCCGCGAATCCTGCCCGGATTCTGGCCCCGACTCAGGCAGGGTCACGCGTCGGCCATCCGACTCTGGCGAACCATTGCACGAGCATGGACGCTGCGAGCTCATCTGCGGGCGCGGTTCACAAACTTTCGGTTCGCGCTCGTGCACCGTCCAGCACCGCTTCGATCTCGTCCCATGTGCGGCGGATGATCTCGGCCACCGGCAGAAGATCGACGATCCGGGATGACACCTGGCCGGTGTTGGCGACGCTGGCTTCCATGTCGCCGTCGAAGTACAGCTCGGTGATCTTTCCCAGAAGTCGTGAATCCGGGTCGTGTGCAGCGACTCTGGCGGCCAGTCCGGTCCGCAGCACCCGCATGGTCGGATTGCCGGGGACGTCGAGAAGCACTGTGCCGGAATCGTTTGCGGCCACGATCGCGTCCTTGAAGTTCGCGTGCACCGCGGATTCATGGCTGGCCAACATCCGGGTGCCCATCTGCACGCCCTCGGCGCCCAACACCAGCGATGCCGCAGCCGACCGCGCATCGCAGATACCACCGGCGGCGATGATCGGCAGGTCCACGTTCTCGGCTACCAGCGGCAGCAGCACCATGGTTGAGGCGCCCAGCAGGGACTTGAAGCCGCCGCCTTCCACACCTTCGACCACCAGCGCATCGACACCGGCGTCGGCGGCTTTGAGCGCGCCCTTGAGTGAGCCGACAACGTGGACCACCGTCATGCCGGCGTCATGCAGCAGTTTGGTGAACAGTGCCGGGTCTCCGGCGGAGGTGAAGACGTGGCGCACGCCGGCTTCGGCCAATGTGTCGACGATCGACGGGTCGCTCTTCCAGCCTTGGATCATCAGGTTGGCCGCCACCGGTTTGTCGGTGAGCTCACGCACCCGCTGCAGATCGGCTCGCCCCTCGGGGGTGAGCGTCTCGATCACGCCGAGCCCGCCCGCCTCGGACACCGCCGCAGCGAGTTCGGCGCGCGCGATGTAGGTCATCGGGGCCTGGACGACGGGGTAGGCAACCCCGAGCAGGGATTGGATGCGGTTAGCCACGGTCTATTCAAGCATCATGACTGCCTTACGGCCTTGACCAGCGGCGGCACATCGACAGAGCGCCGTCGACGATCTCGTCGATGAACGAGTCGTCGACGGGTTCACCCGTTACGATCACCCGGTAGTGCATTCGGCTCACGAGCCATTCGGCAAGCGCGGCCACGTCGGCGTCGGGCGTGAGGTCACCACGGGCGATGGCCCGAACGAACGGCTTCTGGTCGCGAACTCGCTGATCATCTAGGTAGCGGGCCCGAAAGATCTGGGCAAGTTCTGGATCGTGCTGGATTTGCCCTACCAGTGCGCGATAGACGGCGCCCGCATCGTCGACGGTGAGGAAGTGGGCGGTAGCGCACAGATGGGCACGCAGATCGGACTCCAGGGTCCCGGTGTCGGGCGGTTCGAGTTCGGCGGTCGCATCTTCGAGGAAGGCGTCCATCAGGACATCCGTTTTGGAGCTCCACCAGCGGTAGACCGTCTGCTTGGCCACCCCCGCCGCCTTGGCGATGCCCTCGACAGTGACTCCCGCGAAACCCTTCTCGGCCAGCAGGTCGTCGGCGGCATGCAGGATGGCCTCGCGGGCCGCTTCGCTGCGTCCGTGCCGATTGCCGCGATGCGGCTGTGCGCTTGCCACAGCTCGATCTAACACCACCCCAATCTAGACAAGACGCAACGTCGCGTCTAATCTAGAAACATGACTGCAACCTTGAACCTCCCGGAATACACCTCGATCATCGACCGGCTTTTCGCTGACGCGCAGCGCGATGCCGACCGCCGCCAAGGAATCTCGCCCGGCGACTACACCGTCGAAGCACGGGCAGAGGCTTTTCAGGACATTTACCTCTCCGTGGCGCCTGACTCGGGCCGGCTGCTGTACAGCCTGGTTCGTGCGTTGAAGCCGACGACGATCGTCGAGTACGGCATGTCCTATGGGATCTCGACGCTGCATCTGGCCGCCGCGGTCCGCGACAACGGCATGGGCCACATCATCACCACCGAGATGAGCTCGCGGAAGCTGGCCGCAGCCCGAGCGACGTTCGCCGAAGCAGGGGTCAGTGACCTGATCACCATCCTCGAAGGCGATGCCCGCACCACTCTCAAGACCATCAGCGAACCTGTGCAGTTCGTGCTGCTCGATGGCTGGCCTGACCTCGACCTGACCGTGATAAAGCTTCTTGAGCCGGTGCTGGAAACCGGCGCACTGGTCGTCGGCGACAACGTGAACCTTGACCCAAGTCACGCCTACCTGGACTACGTTCGCGCGCCGGAGAACGGCTACGTCAGCAGCCCGCTGGCACTCGACAAGGGATTGGAACTGGCTGTCCGCGTGTAGCTTTGGCGGCAGGCTGCTGGGCCGGGGCTTCGTTAGGAAGCCTCGGCCCGCGCGCTGGGGGCGCTTCCCTCGAGCAGTACGCGTGCCACGAGCTCGGGATCGTCGGCCATCGGTACATGGCCGCACCCGGGCAGTCGGATGTGGCGGGCCTGGGGGAGTCGCTTCTCGGCGATCTTCGCTTGGTAGGGCAGCAGGATCCGGTCGCGCGCGGCCCACGCGACGGTCACCGGGATGTCGGCCGGGATCTCGCGGTCGAACACTTCGGCGGCCGGGAAGATCTTCTTCATGGCGGGAATGGCCCGCCGCATGCCGTTGAGGTCGCCCACGAATTCGTTGGCCGGGATCCGCTCGGGGTGGGCTGACACCACCCCGCCCATCAGGTGCCGTGCCCGCGGCGAACGAGCAAGCCTCGGCACCACCGGTGCCAGCAGGCGGGCGCTGGTCGTCAGGCACGTGAAGAGCAGACGGATATAGGCGAAGTCGATGGCGTTGTGCCAGTACGCCGCGGGGGAGAGCACGGTCGCGCTCGAGACCAGATTGTCGGCGGCGGCCTCCATCGCAATCCGGCCACCCAGGGAGTTCCCGGCAATGTGCGGGCGGTCAAGTCCCAGCTGGTCCAAGAGGCCGACCAGCTCGTCGCGCAGGGTTCCCTGTACGTCGTCGTTGCGAACGACAAACTCATGCGATTCGCCGTGGCCGGGCAGGTCGAAGAGCACCACGGTGCGGTGGTCGGTCAGGTGCTCGAGTACGGGATACCAGGCCTGCCTGCGGTGAGTGATCCCGTGGACGAGCACCAATGGCTCACCAGTTCCATGGATCTCGTACTTCAGCATGTCGGTGCTCCTTGTCGCGGATGCTGACCTCGCCCTTGGGCAACGGTAGCCCGGAGGGCGGTCCCGCGACCAGGATGGGTCCGAGGTGTGCATTGGACGACGCCGAGTTGCTTTCGGTGCTGATCTGACCTGGTGCCGCAATCGTAGTATTCACACTATGAGCATTTCGTCACCAGACGCTGCCGCCATGGCAGCCGCGACCATGGATCTACTCATCGCCGCGGTCGACGAGATTCGTCCTGACGAGTGGGACAAGCCATCGAATCTTGAGGGCTGGAGCGTGCGCGAGTTGGTGGCGCACACAATCGGAAGTACCGCCAAAGTTGGCGCACTGGTCCGGGGCGATGACATCTGGACTGCACCGTCAGCGCCGGCCGACTGGATGGCCGCCGATCCCGCCGGTCGACTCCGTGAGCTTGCCAGAGAGTTGCACGAATTGTTGCCCGGGGCAGACTTCGAGGCGCCCCGGCCTTCGCCGCAAGGCGAGGTCTCACTGCGTCGTGCGCTCGCCTTCCCGGTGGCCGACCTCGCGCTGCACAGCTGGGACATCCACCGGTCGCTGGGCCGCTCCGCGGAGTTACCGGATGACGTTGTGGCGTTCTGTCGCGCACTGGTCGATGCGGTGCCGGAACAGGCGTTGCGTCGTCCCGGCGGGTTCGGGCCGGCGCAGCAAGCACCCGAGCCATCAACGCCCACCTCCCGGCTGATGGCCTACCTGGGACGGGAGGTTGGCTCGTCGTCGTAGTGGGCAGCCCCAGATCCTTGGATCCGGCCACCGGAGGGGACCGGGTGCCTGCCCTCCAGGTGTAGTACGTCTCGAAAAGTGGTACCCCCCTGGATGCCCAGTACAGGTCGGCGTTATGAAGTGGTCGAGAGTCCCGAATCGGCGCTGCGGGGAGGCGTTGCTCAAGTAGGACAGGGCGTGCCGCGATGATCACATCGGTGGCGGAAGGATTCTTCACCGGAACAGGACAGGAAGCACGCCAGATCGTCGAGCTGGTCGCTGCATTCGGGCTGACCGCGCTCATCGGTCTGGAACGCGAGATCCGGGCCAAAAGCGCTGGGTTATGCACGCAGACGATTGTCGGTACGTCAGCGGCTTTGATACTGCTGATCAGCAAGTACGGGTTCGGCGACATTGTCGCCGCGGGCACGGTGATTCTCGACCCCTCGCGAGTAGCGGCTCAGATCGTTTCGGGCATCGGTTTTCTCGGTGCGGGCCTCATCATCACCCGCCGCGGTGCGGTCATCGGGCTGACTACCGCGGCCGCAATCTGGGAATCTGCTGCAATCGGGATGGCTGCCGCTGCGGGACTGCTGCTCTTGGCCGTCGTCGTGACCATGCTGCACTTTGTGATCGTGATCGGCATTGCCCCGTCGGTGCGAAGAATGGCGACCAGATTGCCCGGCTCGGTACGTGTGCATGTCATCTACCAGGACGGCCGGGGGATCTTGCGGCAGCTGCTGGAGACGTGCGATGTCCACGGTTGGCATCTGACCTCCTTGATCACCGACTCACCTGCTACGGCAGCTTTGCCGCTGAGGCAGCACACCACGACTGTCGATCATGTCGGTGTCACGATGACCTTGTCGGGTCCCCGGGTTGTCGAGGCCACGCGAATCCTCGCCGATATCAAGGGTGTCACCCGGATCGACCAACTCCACGACGACGCCGACTGACGTCACGTAACGGTTTCAGTTGGGCAAAGGTACTGCAGGCTACCGGCGGTGGCGGGACCGATCTCGCCCGTTCGGCCTTAGTGTTGGCTGCTATGGCGGGGATTTACAGTTGCGTGAAACGCTGCCGTACAGCGCTTCACGTCGCTGTTGCGGCAGTGATGGTTGTCATTCTCGGATTTGCGACCACCGCGGTGGCTCATGCGGCAGCGGCCACCGCTACGTTGTCGGTGACCTCGACATGGCAGACCGGCTTCATCGCCCGCTTCACCATCACCAACTGGAGCGCGGTGCCGATGAGCGATTGGCGCCTTGAATTCGACCTACCGGTCAATGAATCCATCTCGCACGCGTGGAACAGCAGCGTTGGCCGATCCGGCACGCACTATGTTCTGGCCCCGGCGAACTGGAATCGAATCATCGCGCCCGGCGGGTCCGCCACGGGCGGTTTTAGGGGCGTGCTGTCGGGGACGTACTCGCCACCGGTGAACTGCATGCTCAACAGGCAGCTTCGCTGCACCTAGCGGGCCCGTTCAGTCCTGCTTCGCTTCGTAGCGCAGTAGCACCGTGCCGCCCGGGAAGGTGCGGTTCTCCAACAGCCGCAGCGAGATCCATGACGGCAGGCTCGGGAAAAACGAGGTGCCGCCGCCCACGGCGGTGGGCGCGATCACGATCCGATACTCATCTACCAGTCCGGCCTGCACGATCGGTGCGGCCAGAGTCGCGCCGGCCACCTCCAGGTTGCCGTCGGTTTCAGCCTTCAACTTGCGCACCACCTCGACCGGGTCGCCGCGTTCCAGTCGGGAGTTCCAGTTGACCGACTCCAGGGTGCGCGAGAACACGACCTTGGGCATGGCGCGCCAGATGCGGGCGAAGTCGACGATCAACGGGGGAGCATCAGGGGCTTCATCGGCCGTCGGCCAGTATGCCGACATCAGTTCGTAGAGCCGCCGCCCGTACAACGAGAGCGCGGTTTCCCGCTCGAAGTCGTTCCAGTACTGGTGCAATTCGTCGCTTGGCTCGCTCCAGTCAATGCTGCCGTGCGCGTCGGCGATGTAGCCGTCCACCGACACGTTGAAGCCATAGATGAGCTTGCCCATGGAGATCAGTGTGCACTGGACATCGCCCGGGGCCAGGGGAGAATTGCTGTATGTCGCCCGCGCTCTGGATCATCGTTGCCTTGCTCGCCGTCGGAACGATCGCCGGCGGACTGATGCGGATGCGGGTGTGGTTGCAGAGACCGGTGCCGCCTGAGGTGATCGAGGCCGCGCACCGCGACGACGTCGAGGACGATTAGTCAGCGACAGAAGGGCTTAGATATTCACCGCAATGGCTCGGGCGTGAAGGTGACGTCGACACCGCAAACGGTCATCGTCACCTGGCCTTCCATCACCATTACCTGCGCCGAGACCCGTCGATCGACGGTCTGGGCCAGCTGCTGCACTGGCGCGTGCGGTATCTGTACCACCGACAGGTTCGGCAGCCCCGCCACTTTGGGGCCGACGGTGCGCCACCAGGTGGCCACGCCGGCGGCGAA
>NZ_JBYCLD010000515.1:0-4848 GCF_057473725.1 Mycobacterium sp. TH-M11
ATGTGATCGTCGACGAGGCCGAGCAGAAGGGCACCGGCCGCTGGACGGTCAAGTCGGCGCTCGACCTCGGCGTGCCGGTGACCGGTATCGCCGAAGCGGTATTCGCCCGTGCGCTGTCGGGTTCGGTGGCCCAGCGCAAGGCCACCACCGGCCTGGCCTCCGGCGACCTGGGCCACAAGCCAACTGATGCAAAGCAATTCATCGACGACGTCAGCAAGGCGCTTTATGCGTCGAAAATCATCGCCTACGCGCAGGGCTTCAACCAGATCCAGGCCGGCAGCGCCGAGTACGACTGGGGCATCACCCCGGGCGACATGGCCACCATCTGGCGCGGCGGCTGCATCATCCGGGCGAAGTTCCTCAACCGGATCAAAGAAGCGTTCGACGAGACCCCCGACCTGGCGACCCTGATCGCGGCACCCTACTTCCGCGACGCCATCGAGTCGGGGATCGACAGTTGGCGCCGGGTGGTGGTGACCGCCACGCAACTGGGTATCCCCATCCCGGGCTTTGCCTCGGCGCTGTCGTACTACGACGCGCTGCGCACCGAGCGCCTGCCCGCCGCGCTCACCCAGGGCCTGCGGGACTTCTTCGGCGCACACACCTATGGACGGACTGATGAAGACCCGAGCAAGAAGTTCCACACCATGTGGAGTCAAGACCGCAGCGAAGTGCCCGCCTAGCGGGGCCCGATGAAGTTCCTGGACGCACACCGCGCTGGCTACGACCTGACCTACGACGACGTCTTCATCGTCCCGAACCGCTCGGACGTGGCGTCGCGTTTCGACGTCGACCTGTCCACCGACGACGGCTCGGGCACCACGATTCCGGTGGTGGTGGCCAATATGACCGCGGTCGCGGGCCGGCGAATGGCCGAGACGGTGGCCCGGCGCGGCGGCATTGTCGTTCTGCCGCAAGACCTTCCGATCACCGCGGTGCGGCAAACCGTCGATTTCGTCAAAAGCCGTGACCTGGTGGTGGACACCCCGGTGACATTGGAGCCCGACGATTCGGTGTCCGACGCGCTGGCGCTGATCTCCAAACGCGCGCACGGCGCCGCGGTCGTGACGTTCGAGGGCCGCCCGATCGGTCTGATCACCGAATCGTGCTGTGATGGCGTCGACCGCTTCGCCCGGGTTCGTGACATCGCGATCACCGACTTCGTCACAGCGCCGGTGGGAACGGATCCGCGAAAAGTCTTCGACCTGCTCGAACATGCCCCGGTTGGCGTCGCGGTGCTGACTGCCGCCGACGGCACCCTGGCCGGTGTACTGACCCGGACCGGCGCGATCCGCGCCGGCATCTATGCGCCGGCCGTTGACGCGCACGACAGGCTGAGGATCGGCGCCGCGGTCGGCATCAACGGCGACGTGGTCGCCAAGGCGCAGGCGGTCGCGGAGGCGGGTGTCGACCTGATCGTCGTCGACACCGCACACGGACATCAGGTCAAAGCGCTGGATGCGATCACCTCGATCGCCTCGCTGGACCTCGGCGTGCCACTGGTCGCCGGCAACGTGGTGTCGGCGGACGGCACCCGCGACCTGGTCAACGCCGGCGCGTCGATCGTCAAGGTCGGGGTGGGTCCGGGTGCCATGTGCACCACCCGGATGATGACCGGCGTCGGGCGCCCGCAATTCTCGGCAGTAGTCGAATGTGCTGCGGCGGCACGGCAACTCGGCGCGCACGTGTGGGCCGACGGCGGGGTGCGGCACCCGCGTGACGTGGCGCTGGCGCTGGCGGCCGGGGCGTCCAACGTGATGATCGGATCGTGGTTCGCCGGCACCTACGAGTCGCCCGGCGACCTGCTGCGCGACCGGGACGGCAAGCCGTACAAGGAGAGTTACGGCATGGCCTCCAAGCGCGCGGTGGTGGCCCGCACCGCGGCCGACAGCGCTTTCGAGCGTGCCCGCAAGGCGTTGTTCGAAGAAGGCATCTCGACGTCGCGGATGGCGCTGGACCCGGTCCGCGGAGGCGTCGAGGATCTGCTGGACCACATCACCTCCGGTGTGCGCAGCACCTGCACCTACGTTGGGGCGTCCACACTGAGCGAACTGCACGAGCGGGTCGTGGTCGGCATCCAGTCCGCCGCGGGCTTCGCCGAGGGGCATCCCCTGCCGTTCGGGTGGTGAACTGCGGCGGTTCGCCACGGCAACGAGAATTCGGGCGCGTCAAACCTTCGCTACCATCAGAGCTCACGCGTGACTGGATACATCGAAGAAGGGGTCTACGTGCCGCAGGCACCCGCGCCTCCCGGCGTGTGTGACGTCGACCCCGTTGGAGAGTGGCCTCGATGAATGTGGCTGTCACCCTGCTCAGTCTGCTGGCGATTGTGCTGCTCACGGCGGGCACTGCGCTGTTCGTGGCCGCCGAATTCTCACTCACCACACTGGAGCGCAGCACCGTTGAGGCCAACGCACGCCGAGGCGGGCGTCGCGACCGGTACGTGCAGCGCGCCCACCACCGCCTGTCCTTTCAGCTGTCGGGGGCGCAGCTCGGTATCTCGATCACCACCCTGATCACCGGCTACCTGACCGAACCACTGGTAGCTCAGCTGCCGCACCCGGCCCTGGATGCGCTCGGGGTGCCGCAGCGGGTTGCCGGCGCGATCATCACCTTCGTGACGCTGTTGGTCGTCACCTCGTTGTCGATGATCTTCGGCGAGCTGATCCCAAAGAACCTGGCGGTGGCCCGCCCGCCCGCGACGGCGCGGTCCGTGGCCGGCATCCAGCTGCTGTTCTCCTGGCTGATGACGTGGCCGATCCGGCTGACCAACGGGGTGGCCAACTGGATTCTGCGCAAGCTGGGCGTGGAACCGGCCCAAGAGTTGCGGTCGGCGCGGTCGGCTCAGGAGCTGGTCTCGCTGGTGCGCACGTCGGCGCGCAGTGGCGCGCTGGATCCGGCGACGGCGGCGCTGCTGGACCGGTCACTGCAGTTCGGTGAGCTGACCGCTGCGGAATTGATGACGCCGCGGTCGAAAATTGTTGCGCTACAAGTGGACGACACCGTGGCCGACTTGGTGGAGGCGGCCGCCGCGAGCGGCTTCTCGCGATTCCCGGTTGTCGACGGTGACCTCGACGAGACGGTCGGCATCGTGCACGTCAAACAGGTTTTCGCGGTGCCACCCGCTGAGCGCGGGCGCACGTTGGTCACCGCGGTCGCGCGGCCGGTCGCCAAGGTCCCCTCGACGCTGGACGGCGACACGCTGATGGGACAGATCCGGGCCAACGCCCTGCAGACCGCGATGGTCGTCGACGAGTACGGCGGCACCGCGGGAATTGTGACCGTGGAGGACCTGATCGAAGAGATCGTCGGCGACGTCCGCGACGAGCACGACGACGCCAGCCAGGATGTGGTGGCGGTCGACCGTGGCTGGCGGGTGGCCGGCTTGCTGCGTATCGACGAGGTGGCCGCCGCGACCGGCTACCACGCCCCCGAAGGCGAGTACGAGACCATCGGGGGGCTGGTCTTGCAGCAGCTGGGCCGCATTCCGGTCATCGGTGACGAGGTGCAGCTGACCGGCTATGAGCACGACGGGGTGCGGAACACCTCCGCGTGGCGGGCCAAGGTGCTGCGGATGGATGGTCGCCGCATCGACCTGCTCGAGCTGACTCAGCTGCCGGGTCGCGCCGATTCCGGCGCGCTGCGAGGGCGATGATGGATGACCTGACCGCGTTGCTGGCGACCGTGCTGCTGATCGGCGCGAACGCGTTTTTCGTCGCTGCCGAGTTTTCGTTGATCTCGGCGCGGCGGGATCGCCTCGAAGGGCTCGCCGAGCAGGGCAGGTCGGCTGCGATCACGGTGATTCAAGCCGGTGAGCAGCTGCCGCTGATGTTCGCCGGCGCCCAGCTCGGGGTGACGGTGTCCTCGATTCTGCTCGGGCGCATCGGCGAACCGGCCGTCGCCGACGTGCTGCGCAGCTCTTTCGATTTTCTCGGTGTGTCCTCGGCGCTGCTGGACACCACCGCGTTCGTGGTGGCGTTGGCGATCGTGGTGACACTGCACCTGCTGCTCGGCGAGATCGTGCCGAAAAACATCGCGCTGGCGGGCCCGGAGCGGGCGGCGATGCTGTTGATCCCGATGTACCTGGTCTACGCGCGCGCGATCCGGCCCGTCGTCAACCTCTACAGCCGCTGCAACGCCGTGATCTTGCGCGCATTGCGGGTCCGGCCACGCGACGAGCTTGACATCACTGTGTCCACCGTCGAACTCAGCGAGATGATCGCCGAGTCGGTGTCGGAGGGATTACTGGACCGGGAGGAGCACACCCGGCTGACTCGCGCACTGCACATCCGCAACCGCACCGTCGCCAATGTGGCGATCCCGATTGCTGACATCCACGCCGTCCCAGTGGCAGCGGCAGGCTCTGGCCCAACGGTCGGCGCCGTCGAAAAGGCTTTGGCCGCAACGGGTTTCTCGCGCTTCCCGGTGCTCGGTGACGACGGCAGCTTCATCGGATACCTACACATCAAAGATGTGCTGTCACTGGCCGACCACCCGCAGGCCGTGGTCGATCTGGCCACCGTGCGGCCACTGCCCGGTATCTCAGAGTCATGGAGCGTCCCCGAGGCACTGTCACGGATGCGCCGCACCAACAGCCACCTCGCGCTGGTCACCGCTGGAGATGGTGGGGCGGTGGTGGGGATGGTCGCCCTGGAGGACTTGGTGCGTGACTTGGTCGGACTCGTGCGCGACGGCACGGGACGTGCCTGACACCACGCTGGCCGTCGAACCGCTCGCTCGCGATCGGCCATACGTCGGGTTGTTGCTCGCCGCATGTCGACCGTGCATCGTGGGCGAAAATTCCGCCCTGCGTTTCACACTCGACGCCTCAGCGCACACTCGACGCCA
>NZ_JBYCLD010000516.1:0-4692 GCF_057473725.1 Mycobacterium sp. TH-M11
GTGCTTCAGGCAAAGTTGTTGGAACGCAAGCGGTTGGAAGAACGTGCTGAGCTCGACGCGTTGAAAGGTGACGGCGGCAGCAGCTGGGGTAACCAGATGCGGTCCTATGTGCTGCACCCGTATCAGATGGTCAAGGACCTGCGTACCGAGTTCGAAGTGGGTAACCCGGCCGCGGTTCTCGACGGCGACATCGACGGATTCCTGGAAGCAGGAATCCGGTGGCGTAACAGAAAAGATGACGACTAACGCCACGCTGCTGGCGGCGAGCGCGCCGCAGCGCTGGCATGACTTCTGGCACGGCGAACTCGGCCAGTGGTTCATCACCCGCGGTCTGCGGATGATGATGGTGGTGATCGCGGCCGTCTTGGCGGTCCGGTTTGTCACTTGGGTCACCGCACAGGTCGCCCGGCAACTCGACGAACGTTTCGTCGAAAGCGACGCGTTGGTCCGGTCGGAATCGTCCAAGCACCGGCAGGCCGTCGCCTCGGTCGCGCAGTGGGTGTCGATCGTCATGATCGCGATCTGGTGCATCGTGCGGATCGCCGAAGTGTTCAACTTCTCCGTCGCCGGCCTGGTCGCGCCGGCGACGGTGATTGGGGCCGCGCTGGGCTTCGGCGCTCAGCAGGTGGTTCGCGACGTCTTGGCGGGATTCTTCATCATCGTCGAAAAGCAATACGGTTTCGGCGATTTGGTCACCCTCACCGTGGTGGCCTCGACCGAGGCCAGCGGCACGGTTGAGAACGTCACGCTGCGGGTGACCAGGCTACGTTCACCCAACGGCGAAGTGTTGACCATCCCGAATGGTCAGATCGTCAAAGCGGTCAACGAATCCAAGGACTGGGCGCGCGCGGTGGTAGACATCCCGGTCTCGACCACCGTCGACCTGAACCGAGTCGCCGAGGTGCTGCGCCAGGAATGTGAGCGTGCCCAGGAAGACCCGATCCTGGGTAATTTGTTGTTGGACGCGCCCACCTTGATGGGCGTGGAAAACATCGCAGTCGACACCGTCACGCTGCGCTTGGTGGCCCGCACACTGCCCGGTAAGCAGTTCGAGGCCGGCCGTCAGTTACGCGTCCTGGTTGTCCGGGCGCTGGCCCGCTCGGGCATCGCGGCCGACGCGAAGGTCGGCGCCGTCGACGGTCCCGGCGCCGATGCTGCCGAGGCCGAAGAGGAAGAGTACGAAAAAACCAACGACCCGGTGCAGCGTTGATGAAGCTCACACTCAAGTTCTTCGAAAACCATCGCCGCGACGTGGAAAAGCGCTGGCCGAACTACCTGCTCGGCGGGCGGATCCGAACTTCGACGCTGGTGTTGATCATTGCGTTTTTCGCGACGTGGTGGACTTACAACACCTACAAGCCGCACCCGCCGCCACCGGTGGCGCCGTCGGTGGTGCCCCCCGGCTACGTTCCCGACCCCAACTACACCTGGGTGCCGCGCACACGTGTGCGCCCGCCCCAGCCCACCTATGAAACCCCGACGTACACGCCGACGTACACGCCGACCACTACGGTCCCGACCACCACGCCGCCACCCACCACCACGACGACCACGACGACACCGCCCCCGTTGATCCCGCCGTTCGTCCTGCCGCCGCCGTTCGTCCTGCCGCCGCCGTTCGGTCCCGGGACGACGACTCCCGCTCCTCCTCCGGAGCAGGCGCCGGCTCCGCCGGCCCCCGGAGTACCGCCGCCGCCGGGGTTACCGGGATGACGCGTCCTGGCTCGCCGCGTCGGCGCAGCCATCCGACATACCCGGTTAGACTGGCGACCCGTGATGATCACCCTCGAGCGCGTGACCAAGCAGTACAAGTCGTCGGCGCGACCGGCGCTCGACAACGTCAACCTCAAGATCGACAAGGGTGAATTCGTCTTCCTGATCGGTCCGTCCGGCTCGGGCAAGTCCACGTTCATGCGACTGCTGCTCGGGGCCGAGACGCCGACCAAAGGTGAGGTGCGGGTCTCGAAGTTTCACGTCAACGCGCTGGCCGGACGGCATATCCCCAGGCTGCGGCAGGTGATCGGCTGCGTCTTTCAGGACTTCCGGCTCCTGCAACAGAAGACGGTGTTCGAGAACGTGGCATTCGCCCTCGAGGTCATCGGCAAGCGGCCCGACGTGATCAACCGGGTGACGCCCGAGGTGCTCGAGATGGTGGGGCTGTCCGGCAAGGCCAGCCGGTTGCCGAACGAACTGTCCGGTGGTGAACAGCAGCGGGTGGCCATCGCGCGAGCGTTCGTCAACCGGCCGTTGGTCTTGCTGGCTGACGAGCCCACCGGCAACCTCGACCCCGAGACCAGCAACGACATCATGGATTTGCTCGAGCGGATCAACCGCACCGGAACCACCGTGCTGATGGCGACCCACGATCATCACGTCGTCGACTCGATGCGGCAACGCGTGGTGGAGTTGTCGCTGGGCAGGTTGGTGCGCGACGAACAGCGCGGCGTCTACGGGATGGACCGGTAAGTGCGCTTCAGTTTTCTCTTCAACGAGGTCCTGACTGGTTTTCGTCGCAATGTGACGATGACCGTTGCGATGATCCTGACCACCGCCATCTCGATCGGGCTGTTCGGTGGCGGCCTGCTGGTGGTCCGGTTGGCCGACCACTCCCGCAGCATCTATCTCGACCGGGTCGAGACTCAGGTGTTCCTGACCAACGACATCTCGGCCAACGACATGAATTGCGAGAGCCCGGAATGTAAAGCGTTGCGCGAGAGGATCGAAAAACGCAACGACGTCAAGTCGGTCCGCTTCCTCAATCGCCAGGACGCCTACAACGACGCCATCCGCAAGATCCCGCAATTCAAGGATTTGGCCAGCAAGGACGCATTCCCGGCGTCGTTCATCGTCAAGCTCGAGAACCCGGAGCAGCACGCCGAGTTCGATGCCGCGATGCAAGGTCAACCCGGGGTCGATCACCTGCTCAACCAAAAGGAGCTGATCGACCGACTCTTCGCGGTGCTGGACGGGTTGTCCGACGCGGCCTTCGCCGTCGCGCTGGTGCAGGCGATTGGGGCAATTCTGTTGATTGCCAACATGGTTCAGGTCGCCGCGCGTACCCGCAGCACTGAAATCACCATCATGCGTTTGGTTGGCGCCACCCGCTGGTACACCCAGTTGCCGTTCCTGGTCGAGGCGATGGTCGCCGCGACGCTCGGCGTCGTCATCGCGATCGTCGGGCTGATCGTGGTGCGCGCGCTGTTCCTCGACAGCGCGCTGAGCCAGTTCTACCAAGCGCATCTGGTCGCCAAAGTCGATTACGCCGACATTCTCTACATCTCGCCGCTGCTGCTGCTGGTCGGCGTTGCGATAGCCGGCGTCACGTCGTACGTGACCTTGCGCCTGTACGTGCGGCGTTAGCGATGGCCAAGAAGTCGCCGAGCAAAAGCGCTCCGGCCCGCCAGATTGTGGCGACCAACCGCAAGGCGCGGCACAACTACTCGATCTTGGACGTGTTCGAGACCGGCATAGTTTTGGTCGGCACTGAAGTCAAAAGTCTGCGGGAGGGCAAAGCGTCGTTGGCCGACGCGTTCGCCACCGTCGACGACGGCGAGGTTTGGCTGCGAAACCTGCACATTCCGGAATATCACCACGGCAGCTGGACCAACCACGCGCCGCGTCGCAACCGAAAGTTACTTCTCCACAGGCGCCAAATCGATGTTCTCATAGGCAAAATCAAAGATGGTAACCTCGCGCTCGTCCCGTTGGCGATGTATTTCTCCGAAGGAAAAGTCAAGGTGGAGCTTGCATTAGCGCGTGGTAAGCAGGCGCACGACAAACGGCAGGACATGGCCAAGCGCGACGCCCAACGCGAGGTAATTCGCGAACTGGGCCGGCGATCCAAGGGCATGCGCTGATCGGGGCGGCCTACGCCCAGCTTTCCGCCGTCAGCTACGGCTTCAGCGATTTCATCGGTGGGGTAGCTTCCCGGCGCGCGGCTGTGCTGCGGATCATGCTGGTGATCTATCCGCTCGCCACGGTCATGCTGGGGGCGCTCGCAGTTACCGCCGGTGGACCGATCCTTCCCGGTGCGGTGCTGTGGGGTTCGCTCTACGGAATCAGCCAGGCGATCGGGGTCTACTGGTTCTATGCGGCCGTCAGCGCCGGACCGATCACGGTGGTGTCGCCGCTGGCCGCCATGCTGAACGCGGCGGTGCCGGTGGCGGTGGGTATCGCGCTCGGCGAGCGACCGGGCGCGACGGCGTCGTTCGGTGTGGTGTTGGCGATCTTCGCCGTGATCCTGGTCGGCCGGGAGTCACCGGATGACGAAGATGTCCGCACGCACCGCTTCACCGGCAAGGTCGCCTGGCTGACGATCGGGTCGGGCGTGGCGTTCGGACTGGATTTCGTTCTGCTGCACCAGGCTCCGGTGGTGTGCCGGATGTGGCCGCTGTTCTTCGCCCGAGCCGCGGCGACCGTGTTGGTGATCGCGGTGGCTGCGCGGAGCAACAATCTCCAGTTGCCGTCTAGGACACCGCTGCGGCTGGCGGTCTTGGCGGCGCTGCTCGACACCTGCGCGAATGTCAGCATGCTGCTGGCGATCCAGAAATGGATGCTGTCGCTGGCCAGCATCCTGATCTCGTTGTATCCGGCGACCACGGTCGCCCTGGCGATTATCGTGCTGCGCGAGCGACTGACTCGCTGGCAGGCGATCGGCATGCTGCTGGCCGCAGCGTCGGTGGGCATGATCGC
>NZ_JBYCLD010000517.1:0-7723 GCF_057473725.1 Mycobacterium sp. TH-M11
GTGAACGGCAGCGTGAGCCGCTCGAGCTCGTCACGCAGCTCCGGTGCCAGCCCGTCTTCGAGCTCGCGGATGCTGGTGGCGTGGATCTCGCGCAGCCGGTTGCGGCTGGCGTCGTCGAGCGGGGCCGCGCGCACCTCTTCGAGGAGTTGCTTGATCATCGTGCCGATCCGCATCACCTTGGCGGGCTGCTCGACGAGGTCGGTGATCGAGCGATCATCCGAGTCCTGCTCGGGGTCCTGCGCCATCGCCATCAGTCGGGGGTCGACGCCGCCGATGACCTCGATGTCGTCGTCGTTACTCAATGCTTGTCACCTTTGGGAGTAGTCGGAGTGCGCTGAGGACCCAGCCATTCATAAATCCAGGCTTCACCGTTGTCGTAGATCTTCGTCCACCACTTCGATCGGTCTATTGACACTAGCCCGTCGGGCACCTTGAACCCGCGAACCGTGGGCGCGCTGGTCAGGACGTAGCGGATGTTCAATGCCCGGATTGCTTGAGGCACCAACGCCCGCTTGTCCTCGGGTACCCCGGGCAGCGCGTCGGCATCGGCGTAGGCCCAGAAGAGGTAGCGGTAATAGCCCGGGCCGATTTGCTGCGGGAAGTCGTAGTGCGTCCACAGCGGGTGCAGATCAGCGACCGCGTACATCCAGGCGGTGCCGTCGACGTTGGAGTTGCCGATCAGGGTGGTCCGCGCCCCGGGCAGCGCGGCCAGGTGGGCAAAGGCGTCCAAGTCTTTGTCGTTGATGATCACCGAGTCGTACTTGTCGCCGAACAGCACCAGATGCCGGTACAGGTAGTGCCGTGCGGACAGCGTCGTGGTCAAGGCCAGCAGTGCCACGCTGACCGAAACCCACACGGTGTCAGGTAGTTTCACGATCTTTCTGGCCACTGCCACGGCGCCGGCCACCAGCGCGAACACCGCGATCGCCGCCATCGGCGTCACCAGCATCGTCACCACCGCCGAGAGCCGGCGCGGGTCGTTGTAGAAGAACTGACTGAACTGCTCGATCACGGCGCCCAGCGGATTGTGAAACGGCGCCCCCGAGTAGATCGTCGCCACGGTGAGCACCAGCCAGAGCACCGGCGGCCACCAGATTTTGTGGTAGAGCAGGATCGCCATGCCGATGGCGATCAGCGCCACGAGACCGTACTGGATCGGGAAGTCGTTGAGGTGGCGGGTGTGCAGCAGCAGCGCGTCGATCACCCCCTGCTTGACGGTCTTGAAGCTGGGGAACGCGTGCCCGGCGATGATGTCGGCTTGTTGAGCCACCCCGAGGAACTGCGGCGCCAGGATCAACAGGGCGGGCACTCCCGCCGCGGCCAGCGTCAGCGCGTCGGCGAGCCGGCCGCGCACCGGATGCCACCACCCGTCCATCAGCCACCAGGCCGCTACGAACACGATCACCACGAAGCCACCGGTGAGGTGCACCGAGAACACCCCGACCAGGGCCAGCACCGCCGCCGGTATCCGGTCCCGATGGCCCAGCGTGGAGACGACCAGCGCAAAGGTCGGGATCGCCACCCCGTAGGCCGCCAGGTTCGGCATCGCCGCCGTGCCGAACTCGACGTAGGGCACCGAGGTGAACGACGCCGACAACGCGGCGGCGGTGGCGGCCACCCCGGCGGCGTGCTTCGTGCGGGAGCGCAGCACGTGCCAGGTCAGCACTGCGGCGCTGGTCGGAAACAACCAGACCGACGCCGCCACCGAGCACAACGTGTAGCCGGTCGTGGGTGCCGCGCCGGTGAGTTGGCAGAAAACCGCGGTCAGCGCATGAAACACCGACGGGTAGTACAGCGGCTGATGAGTCTCGACGTTGCGCAGCTCACCCATATGGGTCGACGACGCCTGGCCGGTGTCGAGCATGAAGCGGACCGTGTTGGCGTGCCAGACCGCATCCCAGGTGCTGGGGATCGACTGCCAATGGACCAGTCCGCGGTAGGCCGCCCACATGATCAGCAACGCTCCCAGCGCCACACCGGCGGCCACCGTCAACGCCTGCCGGCGGTCGATACCCAGCAGTTGTGCCGCCTGGTCGCGGTGGCGGGCCAGCAACGGCTGCATGCAGATCATCGCGACGCACACCGCCGCGAGGGCGGCCAGTGCGGTCCAGCCATTCCACGGGATTCCGACAGCGCCGAACGGGATGATCGCCAGCGCGACAACGCCGTAGGTCAGCGCCGGTCCGACGGCGATGGCGATCGGCCACGTCAGCTGAGTGATTCGTCCGACGATGGCCCCCGGGACGATCAGCAAAAACAATGCCAGCAGCGTTCCGAAGCAGAGCCCCACGCGACTAGTATGGCTGCCCGGGTGGCCTGGCTCGGGACGGTGGGCACTTGTCCGGGTGCCCGCTACGGTCACAGTTTCGCTTATTGGGCGTGGCTCTAAGGTGGCTGCTATGGCATACGACGTCGCCCGGGTACGCGGTTTGCACCCGTCGTTGGGGGACGGTTGGGTGCACTTCGATGCCCCGTTCGGAATGCTCATTCCCGAGTCGGTGGCGACGACCGTTTCGACGGCCTTCCGCGGGTCCTTTCCCAGCACGGTCGGACCGCACCCGTCGGCCAAACGCAGCGCGGCGGTGCTCGACGCGGCACGGCAGGCGGTTGCGGATCTGGTGAACGCCGACCCGCGCGGCGTGGTGCTGGGCGCCGACCGCGCGGTGTTGTTGGCATCGCTGGCCGACGCATCGTCGACGCGTGCGGGCCTGGGCTACGAGATGGTCGTCACCCGCCTCGACGACGAGGCGAACATCGCGCCCTGGCTGCGCGCCGCAAACCGGTTCGGCGCCAAGCTCAAGTGGGCCGAGGTCGACATCGAAACCGGTGAGCTGCCGTCCTGGCAGTGGGAGGGCCTGATCGGGCCGGCGACCCGCCTGGTCGCGGTCTGCTCCGCGTCGGGAACGCTGGGCACTGTCACCGATCTGCGGCCGGTCACGAAGCTGATCCACGACGTCGGCGGGTTCGTGGTCGTCGACCACTCCGCGGCCGCCCCCTACCGGTTGATCGACATCGACGACATCGACGCCGACGTGGTGGCGCTGAACGCGGTCAACTGGGGCGGTCCGCCGGTGGGGGCGTTGGTGTTCCGCGACCCGGCGATCATCAACACCTTCGCCTCGGTGTCGACCAACCCCTACGCCACCGGCCCGGGCCGTCTCGAGGTCGGCGTCCACCAGTTCGGACTGCTCGGCGGCTTCGTCGCCAGTATCGAATACCTCGCCTCGCTGGACGAGTCGGCGCGCGGCACTCGGCGCGAAAGACTGTCAACGTCGCTGCAATCCGCCACCAGCTATCTGGACAGCATCTTCGAGTACCTGATGGGCTCGCTGCGCTCGTTGCCGAGGGTGGTGGTGATTGCCCGGCCCGAATCACGGATCCCGGTGGTCAGCTTTGCGGTGCACGACGTGCCGGCCGAGCGGGTTGTGCAGAGGCTGGCCGACAACGGAATTCTGGCGATCTCCAACGCCAACTCGCGGGTGCTCGACGTGCTCGGCGTCAACGACGTCGGCGGCGCGGTGACCGTCGGGCTCTCGCACTATTCGACGGTGTCGGAGGTCGACCAGTTGGTGCGAGCGCTGGCGTCGCTGGGTTAAAGGGTCAGCACGATCTTGCCGGTCACCTCGCCGCAGGACAGCATGCGGTGCGCTTCGCCGGCATCCTGAATCGGCAGGCGGGCGCCGATAATCGGCCGCACCCGGCCGTCGGCGATCATCGGCCACACCGATTTCGTCACCGCCGCGACGACCTCGCTCTTGCTGTTGGGTCCGTTGGTCGGGCGCGCCCGCAGCGTCGTGCCGATGACGTGCGCGCGTTTACCCATCAGCTTGCCGATGTTGAGTTCGCCTTTGACGCCGCCCTGCATGCCGATGATCACCAGTCGGCCTTCGGTGGCCAGCGCGTCGATGTTGCGGTCGAGGTATGCGGCGCCCATGATGTCGAAGATGACGTCGGCGCCGCGGCCGTTGGTTGCTTCGTGCACCCGTGCGACGAAGTCCTCGTCGCGGTAGTTGATCAGGATCTCTGCACCGAGTTCGCGGCACGCGTCCAGCTTTGCCGCCGATCCCGCGGTGACAGCGACCCGGGCACCCAAGGCGCGCGCAACCTGAATCGCGTGGCTGCCGATACCGCTGGCGCCACCGTGCATCAGCAGCAGCTGACCCTCGTGCAGGTGTGCCGTCATCACTAGGTTCGACCAGACCGTGCACGCCACCTCGGGCACGCCCGCGGAGTCGACGAGGTCCAGGCCGACGGGATGCGGCAGGACCTGACCGGCGGGAACCGCGACGTATTCGGCATAGCCGCCGCCTGCCAGCAAAGCGCAGACTTCTTGCCCGGGTGCCCACTCTGTGACGTCGCTGCCGACCGCTTCGACGACGCCAGAGACCTCCATGCCCAGTAATTCGCTCGCGCCCGGCGGGGGCGGATACAGCCCGGCGGCCTGTAACAGGTCGGCCCGGTTGACCCCGGCGGCGCTGACCTTGATCAGCACATCGTCGGGGCCCGCAGTGACGTCGGGCACTTGCTGCCACCGGAGTTGGTCGGCGGATTCGGCGACGATGCCATACATGCTTGCCACGCTACTAGCCCCTGTTCGAAAGGCGATGCGTCGCATAGCATGACGTGATGGCGGCGCTCATTGCCGGCCGGACAGCCAGCGAGATGCCCGGGCTCGATCTTGCCGAGCAAAAGGCGTGGCAGTCCTTCTTGGATGCCACGCTGCTGTTGTATGCGACGCTCAACCGTCGACTCACCGAGGTGCACAAGCTGTCACTGTTCGACGTCCGGGTTCTCGACATGTTGGACAACGCCCCGGCGGGTTGCGCCCGGATGGGTGATCTTGCTTATGCGTTGGCAGCACTGCCGAGTCGGCTCACCCGCCAGGTCCGCCGCCTGGAAGCGCAAGGACTGGTGCGCCGTGAGGCAAGTCCGAACGATCGGCGCGGTGTCGTCGCCGCGATCACCGACGACGGTCGCGCGCTAGCCCGGGAGGCGATGACGACGTATTCCCAAGGCGTCCGCGCGTACTTCCGCGGCCCGCTGTCGCGGTCCCAGCTTGTCGCGGTGGGTGAGAATTGCAGTCGGATCAGCGCCGCACTGAAGTGTCGTGCATAGGCCCAGGGCGCGGCCGGGGCGGCCCGCGGAGGAGGCGGGCGCATCGGCCCAGCTTCGCTGACGATGCGGGCCGGGACGGCCCGCGGAGGAGGCGGGCGCATCGGCCCAGCTAACCTTGACGGCGGTGGCGTGGCAGAGCGGCCTAATGCACTCGCCTTGAAAGCGAGAGACGGCTAAAACCGTCCGGGGGTTCAAATCCCTCCGCCACCGCCCTTATTTGACCAGCGTGAACTGTCCGATGCTGCTGATGTCGCGGCGGAAGAAGTCCGCGCACCCGACCAGGTAGCGCATGAACCGGTCATAGTTGACCTCTTCGGTGAGCGCTATCGCCTGGTCCCGGTTGGCTTCGAGGTTGGCCGCCCAGGTGTCCAGGGTCCGGGCGTAGTGGGCGCGTAGAAGGTGGATCCGCTCGACGCCGAAGCCGGCGGCGGTGGCGAACTCGACGATGTCGTCTTCGCAGGGCAATTCGCCGCCGGGGAAGATTTCCTGGCCGATGAACCGCATGAAACGTAGATCGTTCATGGTGAGCGTGATCCCGTTGGGCGCAAAGTAGCTTTGCGGATGTCCGAGGATGGTGTGCAACAGCATCCGGCCGTCCGCAGGCAGTGCGTGGTGAGCCATGTCGAAGAACGCGCCGTAGCGGGGCTTGGTGAAGGCTTCGAACGCGCCGATGCTCACGATCCGGTCGACCTTACCGGTGAATTCTTCCCAGCCCTGCAATCGGACCTCGACGGATCGTGTCGTGGGCACCTTGGCCAACCGGGCGGTGGTCCACGCGTGCTGGTTGCGGCTGAGCGTGATGCCGATGACGTTGACGTCGTACTTCTGCAGCGCCAATTCCAGCGCGCCGCCCCACCCGCAACCGACGTCGAGCAGCGTCATGCCGGGTTCGAGGCCCAGCTTGCCCAGCGCCAGGTCGAATTTGGCGACCTGCGCCTCGTCGAGGGTCATGTCATCGCGCTCGTAGTAGGCGCAGGTGTAGCCCATGGTCGGGCCGAGGAACAACGCATAGAAGTCGTCGTTGAGGTCGTATATCGACTGCGACGTCTCGTAGAACGGTTCCAAAGTGCTGCTGTTCTCGCCAGCCATTTCCTAGCCACCCACCTCTATCCAGGGTCGGCAGCGCGGAGCGGACGCTCTCTGCTGAACGCCCAAACTGCTGGTCCCCCGACCACAAACGTGCTTTTCATATTAGACGAGCGTCAATTCCACCGCATCCGTGGCAGTGAGCAGTGCTAAGAAACGCGCGGTATCTCTGCGGCGATGGTGTCGATCAGCGCGGTGTACCGCTTGACCTCGGGGTCTCGCCCGGGCTTGCCGCTGCTCACCACGCCGGCTGCCAGTTGACGCTGCGGGTCGGTCCAGATCGCGCAGTTGACCAGGCCCAGGTGCCCGAAGGCCTGGTCGGCATTACGCCCGAACGGGCCGAATCGCTTTGTGCCAAGCTGAAATCCGGTGCCCCAACGGGCCGGGAGCAGGCCGGTGGCGACATCGGGCCGCAAGCGCCGGCATTGCTTCGCCGCGCCTTTCAACGTTTCCGGGCTCATCACCCGGACGCCGTCGAGTTCGCCTCCGCGACGCCAGATTTCGGCGAACCGTGACATTTCGTCGGCGTTCGAGACGGTGTTGGACGACGGGACGACGGTCTTGAGAAAAAGTGGCGTATTTGTGATCGGGATGATCTCGTGCGTCGTGCCGCCGACCGCTTTGCGGAACGCGGCCGCGATCGGCGCAGGCAGTAACGGGTTGCCGGTGGGGTGACTGTGCGCGACCAGGGGGATGTCTTCCTCTGCCACGCCGAAATTGGTCCAGCGGAAATTCAGCGGATCGAGAATCTCGGTGGCCAAGATCTCGCGGATGTCCTTACCCGTTGCGGCGTAGACGATTTCGCGCATCAGCGGACCCCAAGTCAGCGCGTGGTAGATGTGCACGAGCCCCGGCCGGTAAAGCGGGCGCAGGTTGCTGAGCTGCTCTTGCGCGTACTCGTGATCGTCGGCCCGCTTGAGGTCCGGCCTGGGTCCGGTCGGAAACGGGACGCCGGCGCTGTGGGTGATCACGTGCCGGATGGTGGTGCGGTCTTTGCCGTGGCTGGTGTAGGTCGGGATGTATTGGCAGACCCGATCGTCGAGCGAGAAGTGGCCGCGCTCAACGAGCATGTGCACGACGGTCGCGGTAATCGCCTTCGCCGAGGAGTAGACGCAGAACGGCGTGTCGGTGCGGACCGGGATCTTCTCTGCGTCCGGCGCGTCGGTGGGGGCGTTGCCCCAGCCGTGGCCGATGGCCCGGTTTAGCACGACCTTGCCGTTGTGCCGTAGACATACCTGGATCGCCGGGTGCATGCCGGCCTGATACCAGTGGCTGGCGGCTTGCCAGATCCGCTCGACGGCCTGCTGGTCGATCCCGGAATGGTCCTCGTCGCCGATCGCGGTGACGGAGTCGAGGTCGGTGGGCACCCGGATTCTGCCCTGTGAATCGGTCATGCCGCGAGGGTACGTGGGAGCCAGGTTTCCGAGTTATCCACAGTTGGATGGTTAGCCACAGTTGGTGTTCTGTCGTGGGCGTTGTGTCGGGGCTGACGGCTAGTATTCGAACATGCGTTCTAGTAGTC
>NZ_JBYCLD010000518.1:0-5901 GCF_057473725.1 Mycobacterium sp. TH-M11
TTCCATTGGGGTCGGCTGTGCGGCCGGCTGCAACCCGGACAGGTCCGTGCGTTGGCCGAGAGCACCCGTCGTCAACTCGACCTCACCAACGAGCGGCTCGCAGTCAGACCGTCGCATCACCCTGGCACCGCGGGCACAGCCCGCGCAACGTGAGACCCGCCCGCTCCGACAGCGCAAATGAGCTGCCCGCCATCGCATGTTCGAGCGCGGCGGCCAATCGTCCCGCGGGCACCTCGATGATGGAACCGCATTCGGTGCACACCGCGTGATGATGCGGGTCGGTGGCCAAGCCGTAGGTGGTGACGCCGCCGTCCAGCGTCAACGCGTGCAGCACACCCTGATCCACCAACGTTGTCACGGTCCGGTAGATCGTCGCCATATCCGGCGCCTGGTCGTCGGACGGCACGCAGTCGTGTAGCCGCCGGTCGATCTCTGCCACCGAAAGGTGACTGTGGACGGGCTCGAGCACGGCGAGGACCGCGATGCGCGACGCCATTCGGCGCAGACCGTGCGCGCGCAGCAGCTCGCCGATCCGCTCGATGACGGCCGGATCCAAAGCCGAGGGCCTGCCCACCCGTCCAGTATCACGCACGCAGCGCCCCGTGGCTGCCAGACTGACAGCTATGGCCGGTTCGATCTGCGACGTGCTGCCCGCCGCGGCTACGTCGCTGTCCGTCGACGGGGCGGTGGACGCGTTGGGGGTGGCCGCCCGGGTCGGCGATGTGCGGCGCGTGGTGGTCGTTCTCGTCGACGGGATGGGCTGGCACTTGCTCCCCGCCCCGACCCACTTGTGAAATACTCGCAGAATTCTTGCGAATCATCCGCAAGAGTTTTGCCCGTAATTTACCGCGGATCGTGGTTGGAGTTCATATCCAGATGGGACGCGACATGGCCGCCGACGCGCTCAGCAGGCAACCCTCGTCGCGCTCTCGACTACGCGGGGCTTTGACGCCCGACGAGTGGCTGCGTCTGGGATCGATGTTCGCGATCATTATCGCGCTACATGTAATCGGTTGGGGCACAATGCTACTCGTCGTCGAGCCGGCTCACTTGAGCATCGGGGACAAGGCATTCGGTATCGGCATCGGCCTGACCGCCTACACGCTGGGATTACGCCACGCATTCGACGCCGACCACATCGCCGCGATCGACAACACCACCCGCAAGCTGATGAACGACGGGCAACGGCCGCTTGCCGTCGGCTTCTTCTTCTCCCTGGGCCATTCGTCGGTGGTTTTCGGGCTGGCACTGCTCATCGCCTTCGGGCTCAAGGCCATCATCGGACCCGTCGGGCAGGGCTCTTCGGCCCTGCATCATTACACCAGCCTGATCGGCACCACCGTCTCGGGCGTGTTCTTGTACCTGATCGCCATCATCAATGTGGTGATCCTGGTGGGCATCCTGCGGGTGTTCGCACAGATGCGCCGCGGCCGCTACGACGAAGCCGAACTCGAAGCGCAACTGAACAACCGCGGACTGCTCAATCGGCTGCTCGGCCGATTCACCAAATCGGTCAACGCATCGTGGCACATGTATCCGATCGGGGTGCTGTTCGGCCTGGGCTTTGACACCGCAACCGAAGTCACGCTGCTGGTGCTGGCCGGCACCAGCACCGCCGCCGGCCTGCCCTGGTATGCCATCGTGTGCCTGCCGGTGCTGTTCGCGGCGGGCATGTGCCTGCTGGACACCATCGACGGCTCGTTCATGAATTTCGCCTACGGCTGGGCGTTTTCCAACCCCGTCCGCAAGGTCTACTACAACATCACCATCACCGGTCTGTCGGTGATCGTCGCGCTGCTCATCGGCAGCTTCGAATTACTCGGGCTGCTGGCCGGGCAGTTCGGCTGGACCGGTGGATTCTGGAGCTGGCTCAGCAGTGTCGACCTCAACACGATTGGTTTTGCCATCGTCGTACTGTTCGTGGCCACCTGGGCCGGCGCCCTGCTGATCTGGCGCTACGGGCGCATCGAGGAGAAGTGGACGGTGCAGGCCGAACGCGTCGGCTGACCTTACAGCGGGGTGGTGTAGGCCGCGCTGATGCCGCCGTCCACGAGATAGCTTGCCGCAGTGATGAACGACGCGTCGTCGCTGGCCAAAAACGCGACCACGGCCGCGATTTCGTCGGCCTCACCGAATCGGCCCATCGGCACGTGCACCATTCGGCGCGCCGCGCGCTCGGGGTCCTTGGCGAAAAGCTCTTGCAGCAGAGGAGTATTCACCGGCCCGGGGCACAGCGCGTTGACCCGGATGCCTTGCCGGGCGAACTGCACACCCAGCTCGCGTGACATCGCCAACACCCCGCCCTTGGACGCGGTATAGGAAATCTGGGAGGTCGCCGAGCCCATCACCGCCACGAACGAGGCGATGTTGACGATCGACCCGCGTCCAGTGGGTGCCATGTGCCGCAATGCCGCCCGGCAGCACAGGTATACCGACTTCAGGTTGACGTCTTGCACCCGTTGCCAGGCCGGCAGTTCGGTGTTCTCGATCAGATCGTCATCCGGTGGGGAAATACCGGCGTTGTTGACCGCGATGTCCACCGACCCGTAGCGGCCCGCCACGGTATCGAACAGGTGGTTGACCGACGCCTCCTCCGAAACATCCACGGGCACAAAAGAACCATGCACCTCCTCGGCCGCTGTGGCACCGGTCCGCTCGTCGATGTCGGCGATCACGACGGTGGCGCCCTCGGCGTGCAGCCGCCGCGCCGATGCCAGTCCGATACCGCCGCCACCGCCGGTCACCACGGCGATTCTGCCGGCCAACCGCTGCGTCAGGTCCATCAGCGCCGCTCCTTCGCGTATGCCTGCGCTGCCTCGACGATTGCCGAGAATAACCGCAGGTCGTCCAAACTCTCCTCCGGATGCCACTGCACCGCCAGCGCGAAACCCGGCCCGGGCAGCTCCAACGCCTCGACGACGCCGTCAGCGTCCCAGCCGCTGACAACCAGGCCCGCACCGAGCTCGGCAATTCCCTGATGGTGATAGCACCGCGCATCGACGGAGTCGCCCACCAGCGCGGCCAACCGGGTGCCGGGCACCGTGCGAACGGGCAGGGTGGTGAACACCGCGTTGCCGGCCCGATGCCCGCTGTGGCCGATCACGTCGGGCAGGTGCTGATGCAGGGTACCGCCGAGTGCGACGTTGAGCACCTGCGCGCCACGGCAGATGCCCAGCACCGGCAGCCGCCGCTGCAGCGCCGCACGCAGCAGCGCGAACTCCCACGCATCGCGCTGCCGCGCCGGCTGATCCGTGCTCGAATGCGGCCGTTGGCCGTAAACCGCCGGGTCGACGTCCGTACCGCCGGTGATCAGCAGCCCGTCCAGGCTGTCGAGCACCCGCTCGGCGATCTCGGGGTCCACCGGCTGCGGCGGCAGCAGGACGGCCACCCCGCCGGCTGCGGTGACGCCCTGAAAGTACACGGCCGGAAGAAAACTGGCGGGCACGTCCCAAACTCCGGTCCGGGCCTGCTGCAAATACGTGGTCAGGCCGATAACCGGTGCATTAGCACTCAACGTGCCCGCTTCCTTCTCGAACCGTCCCGGTCCGCATCGTCACCGGATCACAACCGCTCAAAACCACGCACCCGCTCCCAATCGGTGACCGCTCGGTTGAATGCGGCCACCTCGACGCGGGCGGCGTTGACGTAGTGATCGACCACGTCATCGCCGAACGCCCGCCGGGCGACCGCCGACGTATCGAACAGCGTCGTCGCTTCGGCCAGCGTACCGGGCAGTCGGCCGGCGCCGTCGTGGTCCTTGACGTCCTCATAGGCGTTGCCGCTGCAGGGTTCCGGCAGGGGCAATTCACTCTCGATGCCGTGCAGCCCGCCCGCGATCAGGGCCGCGACGGCCAGGTATTGGTTGACGTCGCCGCCGGGCACTCGGCACTCCACCCGCATGCTCGCGTCGTGACCGACCACCCGCAGGGCGCACGTCCTGTTGTCCAGCCCCCAGGACACCGCCGTGGGGGCGAAACTGCGGTCGGCAAACCGCTTGTAGGAGTTGATGTTCGGCGCATAACACAGCGTCAGCTCGCGCAGCGTGGCCAGTTGGCCGGCGACGAAGCTGCGGAAGGTGCGCGACATGCCGAGCGGTTCGTTGTCGTCGGAGAACACCGCGGAACCATCCAATGACGTCAGTGACATGTGAATATGGCAGCTGTTGCCTTCGCGCTCATCGTATTTGGACATGAAGGTCAGTGACCTGCCATGCTGGTCGGCGATTTCCTTGGCGCCGTTTTTGTAGATGCCGTGGTTGTCGCAGGTGATCAGCGCGTCGTCGTAGCCGAAGCCGAGTTCTTGCTGTCCTTTGTTGCACTCCCCCTTGACGGTTTCCCAGCGCAGACCCGCCCCCTGCATGTGCAGCCGGATGTCGCGCAGCAGCGGCTCGAGGCGGCTGGAGGCCATCAACGCGTAGTCCAGGTTGTAGTCGCTGGCGGGGGTCAAGTCGCGGTAGCCGCTGGCCCAGGCCTGCCGGTAGGTGTCCTCGAAGACCAGGAACTCCAACTCGGTGGCGACGTCGGCACGCAGTCCGCGCTGCCGCAGGCGATCCAGTTGGCGGGTCAGGACGCGACGCGGCGCGGCCTCGACGGGACGACCGTCGTGCCAGAACAGATCCGCGAGCACCAGCGCGCTGCCCGGCAACCACGGGACGCGTCGCAAGGTGGCCAGATCCGGTTTCATCACCATGTCGCCGTAACCGCTGTCCCAGCCCGCCATCGCGTAGCCCGCGACAGTGTTCATGTCGACGTCGACGGCCAAGAGGTAGTTGCAGCATTCGGCGCCGGCCTCGACGACCCGGTCGGCGAAGAACACCGCCGAGACCCGCTTGCCCATCAGTCGGCCCTGCAGGTCGTTGAACGCGACGATCACCGTCTCGATCTCGCCGGCCTCGACGAGTCGCTGGAGGCCCTCCGGTGACAAGGTCACCAGGTGCTCGTGCGCAGGACGATCTCGGCGGCCAACTGAGCCGTCGACTCGTGCGCGTTGCGTCGACTGAGCAACTCGACCACCCGGTAGTCGCCGTAGACGAATCGCTGGCTGGCCTGAGCCACCGAGTGCGCCGCCGAGTTGCTGACCAGAACGGTCGTGTTGATTTCCACCGGTGGGCAGTCACTGTCGCGGATGACACCGGCGTGGTCGGCGACGCGTGGATGACCCCGATCGATTACCACCAGACCGGTAAAGCGGTCCAGCCGGGTGGCGGCCAATTCCCACGCGATCTCGGCGCCGTCACGGTCACCGACCAGGACACCCCAGCGGACGTCGAGCACGTCGAGAATGCCCACCACCGACTTGGGTGTCAGGCGTGGGTCCGCCGCGATCGCGATGGTGCGCAGCGACGCGGTGTGCAGACGTTCGCACACCGCGTCGTAGGCCGGCAGTGCCCGCTGCGCCGCGCTCAACACCACCACGACGGGGCCCTTCTCCGGACCGGTGTCGCTGATCTGGATGGGAAACCCGTCGACGGTAGTCATCATCGCCGAAGGCACCACCGCAAATTACAGTGAAAAACCCCGCGCGCGGGCGATTTTCGACCGGATCGGTAGCGCTGTGGCAGGGCGACCGCTCGATTCCCGACACACAGCGCTACCAACGGACGACATATGTCCGCCACACACGAGACTCGCACGGGGCCCGGCTCAGTACGGTCGACTCGATTCGGGCGGCGCCGTGCCTTGCGCGCCGCTCACCGCGAGTGTTCGTGTGCGCAGTCGGTGTGGATTGCGTCATCGCAACACGGCTGTTTGGGTTCGGGTGAGCTTCCGGTAGACCGGCGAGCGGTGAGGAAGTCGTCGACGAGACGCGTGCAGTCATCGGCGGTTATGGCACGTATGCCGGTTATTCGCGCAAAAACCAACGGTCCGACGAGCTGGCACAGTGCAAGCTGGAGGTCGAATT
>NZ_JBYCLD010000519.1:0-4113 GCF_057473725.1 Mycobacterium sp. TH-M11
CAGCCGCTCGTTGAGGAACTCGACGACGCGCTTGCGCGCCTCGTAGGCCGGGTGGCCGTCGACCTCGCGCACCTCGTCGGTCAGCACCGAGTGCGCCATCCGCGAAAAGCCGTGCTCGTTGCCCGGCTTGGAGTTGATCTCAATCACCTCGAACGCGTCACCGAGACGGTCTTTGAGCGTCGTGAATCGCTCGGCCGGAACCGCTCGATCCTCGCTGAACCGCAAACCGATGGCGCACAAGCCCTCGCTGCTGGCACGGTCTTTGAACGCGTTCAACTCCAGATCGCTCACCCCGGGGTCGCGTCGCTGGCGAGCGGTCAGCGGGAAAGGCACCGACGGCTGGCTGAGCACCGGCGCGAGCACACTGTCGTCGACCGCGGCGGCCAGCGCGAAGCCACCGGTGAAGCAGTGCCCGATGACGCCGACGCCCTTGCCCGGCGTCTCCTTGTTCAACTCTCGCGCCAGCGCCCGCAAATACACCGCCACCGGACGTTGCTTGTTGGTCGCGAAAGCGGCGAATTCCCTTGCCACACAGACTCGCGCGATGGTCGAGGCGATGTAGCCGGGGTCTTTGCTCCGACCGGGTTCGCCGAACAGTGACGGCATGGCCACCGTGAAGCCGTTGTCCACCAAATGGTTTCCCAGTCCCAGCACGCCGGGGTGGATGCCCGGGATCTCAGGGATCAGCACCACGCCGGGGCCCTCGCCACGGCGGTAGACGTCGTGGGTGTATCCACCGCCGGTGAACGGCGACATCGTCCAGCCGGTGAGATCGGCTACCGGTGCGCTCATGGGTGTTTCTCCTGTCGATGGGCAGGCAGGGGTGCCTGCGTCTGGGTGGCCACCGCCAGCACACGGAACTCGTCGACGCTGCCGGCACCGGTGATCGCCACCTGGGCGGGCCCGGCCGGGCTGTCGAGTCGCGTCGTCCAGATCGGCTCGACGCCGCCATCACCGGAGTAGGTGATCCACCGGACGCCGTTCACGTCGACGGCGCCGGTCGGATACATCGAGGCGTGGATGGAGCCGACCAGCTTCGCCTCGTCGGCGTTGCTCTGCGTCAGGCTCAGATACTCGCCCCCGGGACTGATGAAGCCCACGATCGACGTGACGGCCCGCATCTTCTGGCCGGTCGCTGGATCGGTCCGGCCGTCGGCGATGGAGCCACGGCCACCGGAATTGGCCTGCCAGCCGGCGGGAAGCTGCGGCAGCCGGATCGGCAACCCGAGGGTCAGCGCGTCGGCTTTCAGGGCGCTCGCCGCGTCGTAGGCCGGCACCGGCCCGCGACTGACTCCGCCCGGTTCGAAGGAGCACATGCCGACCACACCGGCCAGCACGATGCATGCCACCACCAGCGGCGCGATCGACCAGAACATGTCCCGGCCGTCCTGCAGTAGCCGGGGTTTGGCCGGTCTGGCCGACGGCTCAGGCTGTTCAGCCGGCGGCTGTGGCTGCGACGTCACAGTACGAGTATCCCAGCTACCGACCGGCAACCTGCCTCTGGGACAATTGGCAGCCATGGATAACCGCGCCGCTGCCTCCTCGCCGCCGGACAGCGGCTCGTCGTCGCCAACGGTGAGCGCAGGTTCTCGTCGTGAAGCCCCGGACCGTAACCTCGCCCTCGAGCTCGTCCGGGTCACCGAAGCCGGCGCCATGGCCGCCGGCCGCTGGGTGGGCCGCGGCGACAAGGAGGGTGGCGACGGCGCGGCCGTCGATGCCATTCGCCAGCTGGTGAACTCGGTATCGATGCGCGGCGTCGTGGTGATCGGCGAAGGCGAGAAAGACGAAGCGCCGATGCTGTACAACGGCGAGCACGTCGGCAACGGCGACGGGCCGGAATGCGACTTCGCTGTCGACCCGATCGATGGCACCACGTTGATGAGCAAGGGCATGCCCAACGCCATCTCGGTGCTCGCGGTGGCCGACCGCGGCTCGATGTTCGACCCGTCGGCGGTGTTCTACATGAACAAGATCGCCGTCGGCCCGGACGCCGCCCACGTGCTGGACATCACCGCGCCGATCGGCGCCAACGTCCGCGCGGTCGCCAAGGTCAAAGGCCTGTCGGTGCCGGACATGACCGTCGTCATCCTGGACCGACCGCGGCACGCCAAGCTGATCCAGGATGTCCGCGACACGGGCGCGCGCATCCGGCTGATCACCGACGGCGACGTGGCGGGAGCGATCGCCGCCTGCCGACCGGGCTCCGGCACCGACATGCTGGCCGGTATCGGCGGTACTCCCGAGGGCATCATCACCGCCGCGGCGCTGCGCTGCATGGGCGGCGAGATCCAGGCTCAGCTGGCCCCCAAGGACGACGAAGAGCGCCAGAAAGCACTCGACGCGGGCTACGACCTCGACGCCGTGCTGACCACCGTCGACCTGGTCTCGGGGGACAACGTCTTCTTCTGCGCGACCGGTGTCACCGACGGCGATCTGCTCAAGGGGGTGCGCTATGAACCCGGCGGCTGCACCACCCAGTCGATCGTCATGCGCTCCAAATCCGGCACGTTGCGGATGGTCGAGGGCTTTCACCGGCTGACCAAGCTCAACGAATACTCCGCGATCGACTTCACCGGCGACAGCACCGCCGCATACCCCCTGCCGTAACCACTACCTAACTAACGAGGGATTTGCCTGATGGCAGACGACACCGAATACCGCATCGAACACGACACCATGGGCGAAGTCCGAGTACCCGCAAAAGCGTTGTGGCGAGCTCAGACTCAGCGCGCCGTGGAGAACTTCCCGATCTCCGGCCGCGGCCTGGAGCGCACCCAGATCCGCGCCCTGGGCCTGCTGAAGGGCGCCTGCGCCCAGGTCAACAAGGACCTCGGGCTGCTGGGGGCCGACAAGGCCGACGCGATCATCGCTGCGGCTGCCGAGATCGCCGACGGCCGCCACGACGACCAGTTCCCGATCGACGTCTTCCAGACCGGTTCGGGCACCAGTTCCAACATGAACACCAACGAGGTGATCGCCAGCATCGCCGCTGCCAACGGCGTGACCGTGCACCCCAACGACGACGTCAACATGTCGCAGTCGTCCAATGACACCTTTCCGACCGCCACCCACATCGCGGCCACCGAAGCCGCTGTGCGCCATCTCATTCCGGCGCTGCAGGTGCTGCACGACGCGCTGGCCGACAAGGCCCGCGAATGGCACACCGTGGTCAAGTCGGGCCGCACGCATCTGATGGACGCCGTCCCAGTGACGCTGGGCCAGGAGTTCTCCGGGTATGCCCGCCAGATCGAGGCCGGCATCGAAAGAGTGCGCGCGTGCCTGCCGCGGCTGGGTGAACTGGCGATCGGCGGCACCGCGGTCGGCACCGGCCTCAACGCCCCCGACGGATTCGGCCCCAAGGTGGTCCAGGTGCTGGTCAAGGACACCGGCCTGACCGAACTACGCACCGCCGCAAATTCTTTCGAGGCGCAGGCCGCTCGCGACGGGCTGGTCGAGGCGTCCGGCGCACTACGCACCATCGCGGTGTCGCTGACCAAGATCGCCAACGACGTGCGGTGGATGGGCTCGGGCCCGCTGACCGGCTTGGGCGAGATCCTGCTGCCGGATCTGCAGCCGGGTAGTTCGATCATGCCGGGCAAGGTCAATCCCGTTCTGCCCGAGGCGGTCACCCAGGTTGCCGCGCAGGTGATCGGCAACGACGCCGCGGTCGCGGTCGGCGGACTTTCGGGTGCGTTCGAGCTCAACGTCTACATCCCGATGATGGCGCGCAACATCCTCGAGTCGTTCAAGCTGCTGACCAACGTTTCGACGTTGTTCGCCGAGCGGTGTATCAGCGGACTGAAGGCCAACGAGGAGCACCTGCGCGAGTTGGCCGAGTCGTCGCCGTCGATCGTCACACCGCTGAACTCGGCGATCGGCTACGAAGAGGCGGCCGCGGTGGCCAAACAAGCGCTCAAGGAGCGCAAGACAATTCGGCAAACCGTGATCGACCGCGGGCTGATCGGCGACAAGCTCTCCGAAGACGAACTCGATCGCCGACTCGACGTGCTCGCGATGGCCAAGGTCACCGAAGAGTAGCCATGCTCGACGACGGACTCCGCCAACGCCGCCTGGCGCTCATCGAAGAACACATGAGCACCGAGGTGACCAAGG
>NZ_JBYCLD010000520.1:0-10674 GCF_057473725.1 Mycobacterium sp. TH-M11
AGGGATGCCCTCTTCGTCGAGTAGCGCCAGAAAACGATCGTCCTGGCTTGGGTCTGCCACTGCCGCGCCGGCCAGCAGGATTGCAGAGCCGGTGAGCACCACGATGGCGATAAACAGGCGGTACGACAGCGCCGCGCGGCTCCCAAGTACGTCAAGTATCTTCACGATTCCACCGGCATCGACCCCCGTATCAGCCATCAATTCATCGGTGGCCGGGCGGTTGTCTGTCGCCGAACAGCGCACAATGACCTGCGACGTCGTCGTACGTTCGCCGATGCTTCGCCATAGTTATGGTCTTACTCCGAGACAGTTGTTCTTACCCTACTAATTACCTGTTGGCATCCTGGGGTCTGACTGTGAACATCGCCTCGGCCAGCAGAATAAAGAAGGCACCTCGACCGACGTCCTCTCTCCGCGGCTCCGCGGTCGCCCAACCAACAGGTTGGCCGGGCACTTTGTTAGGGTGGTCGACAAAGGTCTAGCGTCGCTACAGACGGACCCCAACCCACACATCGTCAAGAGGAATAGTCATGTCCGATGAAGCCTTCATCTACGAGGCCATCCGCACGCCGCGCGGCAAGCAGCGCAAAGGCTCGCTCAACGAGGTCAAGCCGCTGAACCTGGTCGTCGGTCTGGTCGACGAATTGCGCCGGCGCTTCCCCGACCTCGACGAGACCCTGATCAGCGACATGATCCTGGGCGTGGTGTCGCCGGTCGGCGACCAGGGTGGTGACATCGCCCGTACCGCGGTGCTTGCCGCGGGCCTTCCCGAGACCACCGGTGGTGTGCAGCTCAATCGGTTCTGTGCATCAGGCCTGGAAGCCGTCAATATCGCCGCGCAAAAAGTGCGCTCCGGCTGGGACGACTTGGTCCTGGCTGGCGGTGTGGAGTCGATGAGCCGGGTTCCGATGGGCTCCGACGGCGGCGCCTGGGCGCTTGACCCGGAAACCAACTACCGGATCGGCTTCGTGCCGCAGGGCATCGGCGCTGACCTGATCGCCACCATGGAAGGGTTCTCCCGCGAGGATGTCGACCGCTACGCGCTGCGCTCGCAGGAGAAGGCGGCCGCGGCATGGTCCGGCGGGTACTTCGCGAAATCCGTTGTGCCGGTTCGCGACCAGAACGGCCTGACGATTCTCGACCACGACGAGCACATGCGACCCGACAGTGACCTGGAAGGCCTGGGCAAGCTGAAGACCGCGTTCGACGGCATCGGCGAGATGGGCGGCTTCGACGACGTGGCGCTGCAGAAGTACCACTTCGTCGAGAAGATCAACCACGTCCACACCGGCGGCAACAGCTCGGGCATCGTCGACGGCGCCGCGCTGGTGCTGGTCGGTAGCGAAAAGGCGGGCACGTCGCAGGGTCTCACCCCGCGGGCGCGCATCGTGGCCACTGCCACCAGCGGTGCCGACCCGGTCATCATGCTCACCGGCCCGACCCCGGCCACCCGCAAGGTGCTCGACCGTGCCGGCCTGACGGTCGACGACATCGACCTGTTCGAGCTCAACGAGGCCTTCGCCTCGGTCGTGCTGAAGTTCCAGAAGGATCTACACATCCCAGACGAGAAGCTCAACGTCAACGGCGGCGCCATCGCGATGGGACACCCGCTGGGTGCCACCGGCGCGATGATCACCGGCACCATGGTCGACGAGTTGGAGCGCCGCAACGCCCGTCGCGCGCTCATCACGCTGTGCATCGGCGGCGGCATGGGTGTCGCCACCATCATCGAGAGGGTCTGACCATGGCAGAGAACACGATTCACTGGGACAAGGACGCCGACGGCATCGTCACGTTGACCCTTGACGACCCCACCGGGTCGGCCAACGTGATGAACGAGCACTACAGCGAGTCAATGCACAACGCGGTGCAAAAGCTTGTCGCCGAGAAAGATTCGATCACCGGCGTGGTGATCGCCAGTGCGAAGAAGACCTTTTTCGCCGGCGGGGACCTCAAGGGCATGATCAAGCTCGGCCCGGAGAACGCCGGTGAGGCGTTCGACATGGTCGAGTCGATCAAGCGTGACCTGCGTGCGCTGGAGACCCTCGGCAAGCCGGTGGTGGCCGCCATCAACGGCGCCGCGCTCGGTGGTGGCCTGGAGATCGCCCTGGCGTGTCACCGCCGGATCGCTGCCGACGTCAAGGGCCTGGTTGTCGGTCTGCCCGAGGTGACGCTGGGCCTGCTGCCCGGCGGCGGTGGGGTGACCCGCACCGTGCGGATGTTCGGCATCCAGAACGCGTTCATGAACATCCTGTCCCAGGGCACCCGGTTCAAAGCCGGCAAGGCCAAGGAGATCGGCCTGGTCGACGAAATCGTCGGCTCGGTGGACGAACTGGTGCCCGCGGCCAAAGCGTGGATCAAAGCCAACCCCGAGTCGCACACCCAGCCGTGGGACGCCAAGGGCTACAAGATGCCCGGCGGCACCCCGTCCAGTCCCGCGCTGGCCGGCGTCCTGCCGTCGTTCCCGGCGCTGCTGCGCAAGCAGCTCAAGGGCGCGCCGATGCCGGCGCCGCGGGCCATCCTGGACGCGGCCGTAGAGGGCGCGCAGGTGGACTTCGACACCGCCAGTCGCATCGAGAGCCGCTACTTCACCCAGCTCGTCACCGGCCAGACCGCCAAGAACATGATCCAGGCGTTCTTCTTCGACCTGGCCCACATCAACGGCGGCGGGTCGCGGCCCGACGGCATCGCCAAGCAGGAGATCCGCAAGATCGGCGTGCTGGGCGCGGGCATGATGGGCGCCGGCATCGCCTACGTCTCAGCCAAAGCCGGCTACGAGGTGGTGCTCAAGGACGTCAACATCGAGGCCGCGCAGAAGGGCAAGGCGTACTCGGAAAAGCTTGAGGCCAAAGCGCTTCAGCGTGGGAAGACCACCGAAGAGAAGAGCAAGGCGCTGCTGGACCGTATCACTCCGGCCGCCGACCCCGAGGCGTTGAAAGGCGTCGACTTCGTCGTCGAGGCCGTCTTCGAGAACCAAGATCTGAAGCACAAGGTGTTCCAGGAGATCGAGGACATCGTCGAGCCCAACGCGCTGCTCGGGTCGAATACCTCGACGCTGCCGATCACCGGTCTGGCGACCGGGGTGAAGCGCCAGGAGGACTTCATCGGAATCCACTTCTTCTCCCCGGTCGACAAGATGCCGCTGGTCGAAATCATCAAGGGCGAGAAGACTTCTGATGAGGCGCTGGCCCGGGTGTTCGATTACACGCTGGCCATCGGCAAGACCCCGATCGTGGTCAACGACAGCCGCGGCTTCTTCACCAGCCGCGTCATCGGCACCTTCGTCAACGAGGCGCTGGCGATGCTGGGCGAGGGTGTGGAACCGGCCAGCATCGAGCACGCCGGTTCGCAGGCCGGTTACCCGGCGCCGCCGCTTCAGCTCTCCGACGAGCTCAACCTGGAGCTGATGCACAAGATCGCCGTTGCGAGCCGCAAGGGCATCGAGGATGCCGGCGGCACGTACGAGCCGCACCCGGCCGAGGCGGTCGTCGAGAAGATGATCGAGCTCGAGCGCCCGTCGCGGTTGAAGGGCGCCGGCTTCTACGAATACGTCGACGGCAAGCGCACCCGGCTGTGGCCGGGCCTGCGTGAAACGTTCAAATCCGGTTCTGCTGACCTGGCGCTGCAGGACATGGTCGACCGGATGCTGTTCGCCGAGGCGCTGGAAACCCAGAAGTGCCTCGACGAAGGCGTTCTCACCTCGACCGCTGACGCGAACATCGGCTCGATCATGGGCATCGGCTTTCCGCCCTACACCGGTGGGTCGGCGCAGTTCATCGTCGGCTACTCCGGTGCGCACGGTATCGGCAAGGAGGCCTTCGTCGCGCGGGCTCGCGAGCTGGCCGCCCGCTACGGCGACCGCTTCCTGCCGCCGGCCTCGCTGACCTAAGTCACCAGACGCCAAAGCCCCTGGAGCTCAACAGTTTCAGGGGCTTTGGCGTTGGTAGAGGTAGTAGTGTGCCGGCGTTTGCGCTTCGTCGAGTTGTCGCTCGGCTCCGGTGGACAGCAGCGTCCATCCAGAGGCGAATCGTCGTTCCATCTCCTCAGGTCGGACGCCTCGGACGCCGAAGCGCCCGCGGGGCAGAAACGCGACGATCAACAGCCGCGCGTCCGGTGCGGCCACGGCGCTGACTTCGCGAACGTAGGCGTCGCGATCGCCGTCGCTCATGTTGTGCAGGCAGCCGTTGTCGACGATGAGGGTGAAGTCCGAGCCGATACTTTCCCGGCTGAGTTTGGTGACGTCAGCTTTGACGAAGTCGACTGTTGCCTTGGTGGCTGAGGCCTTTACCCGAGCCTTCTCGAGAGCGGCCGGCACGTAGTCGACGCCGATGACCGTCCAGCCATGTCGCGCCAGGTAAATGGATGAATCTCCGGTGCCACAGCCCAGATCAAGGGCTTTGCCGGCCGGCAGTTCTTCGACCAGAGCCTGGAGATTGTCGGCGATCGGATGACCGTCCCACGGCGTGAACCCGAGGCGGTACAAGATCCGGAACAACGTGTGTTTGGAAGCCATGGATCCAATGTAAGCCGGTGCGGCTCAGCCACATCAGCCACTTGCGTAAGTCTTGGGGAGCAGGGCACTTTGTGCCCGGCTCTCAGCGACAACGGCCGACCGCAGCGCCAGCACGCGCTGATGGATCCGGTGATCGGTGGACCGCGGAATGTAGCCCGGGCCGTATTGGCCGCGCCCGAGTCGATGCACGCGACCGTGGTCGATCTCCCATCGCAAGGCGTCGGAGACGGCTTTGGAAGGCCGACCCCGCACACAAAAGCCATGGTGGCGAAGGCCTTCGAGCAACTCGGCAACAGTCGCCGGACCCTGGTTCGCCAGGTGGAAAGTCAGCACGTACCGAAGATCGGTACCGCGGAGCAGCTTCATCGCCAAACTGTTGCACGCTGGTGCGACACATTCACGATTGTCGCTGTGAGGTGGGCACATGGGGTGCCGACCCGGCAAGTGACGGGTGTGACTGGCTACGTCAGCGCTGCGGCGATGCGGCGCCACTGTTCGCGCGGGTAGGCCTGCGGGTCGCTCAGCAGCACTTGGATGCAGACGTGGTCGGCGCCCGCGGACCGATGCTCGGAGACCCGGCGCAGGATCGCGTTCTCGTCGCCCCACGCGATGATCGCGTTGAACAACCGGTCGCTCACCTGACTGAGGTCCTCTTCCGAGAACCCCGAGCGAAGCAGGTTGTTCGCGTAGTTCGGTAGCCCCAAATACGAACGCAACCAATCGGTTCCGATGCTGCGCGCCTCGTCGGCGCTGTCGGTGAGGATCACCGTCTGCTCGGGCAGCAGCAGCGGCCCATCGCCCAGTACGCCGCGCGCCGTCGCGGTGTGTTCGGGGGTGACCAGGTAGGGGTGCGCTCCGGCGCTGCGGCGCGCGGACAGCTGCAGCATCTTCGGGCCGAGTGCGGCCAGCACCCGCCGCTGCACGGGAACCGGCTGCGGTGTCGCGTCCAACTCATCCAGGAACGACGCGGTCGCGGCCAGCGGTTTGCGGTATCGGCCGGGGTTGCCGGCGTCGATCAGCGGCGCATGGCTGACCCCGATGCCGAGCAGTAAACGGTCACCGTGGTCGGCTGTCAGCGTGGCGAAGTTCGCGGCGACGTCAGCGGGCGTGTGCATCCACAGGTTCAAGATCCCAGTGGCGATCGTGGTCTGCTTGGTCGCCGCCATCAAGTTGCCAACCGCGTCGAACACCTGCCCGCCGACGTCCGGGATCCACAGGGCGCGGAAGCCGAGCTCATCTAATTCCGCGGCCGCATCGGCAGATTCGGCAAGATTTCCGTAGCGAAGCTGGCTGCTCCAGATCCCGATACCGGTGAGGTCCATTCGGCTAGCCTACGGCCCGCGCTAGATCGCATTGCCCGACTCCTCCTCGGCCCGTTCCGGGCCGCATCGTCGTCGCGCTAGATCGCATTGCCCGACTCCTCCTCGGCCCGTTCCGGGCCGCATCGTCGTCGCGCTAAAGTCGCGGTCATGCGCTTCGGATTTTTCATCCCGCAGGGTTGGCGACTGGATCTCGTCGGCATCGACCCCGCCGAGCACTGGGCGGTGATGCGCGATCTGGCCGCCTACGCCGACGGCAGCGACTGGGACTCGGTGTGGGTGTACGACCACTTCCACACGGTGCCGATGCCAACTGGCGAGGCAACTCACGAGGCGTGGTCGCTGATGGCGGCCTACGCGGCCACCACGTCGCGGATCAAGCTCGGCCAGATGTGCACGGCGATGAGCTACCGTAACCCGGCCTACCTCGCCAAAGTCGCTGCTACGACCGACATCATCTCCGGTGGGCGTGTGCAGATGGGCATCGGCGGTGGCTGGTACGAGCACGAATGGCGCGCCTACGGGTACGGCTTTCCGTCCGCCGGCGAGCGACTCGGGCGTCTCGACGAAGGCGTGCAGATCATGCGTGACGCCTGGCGGGACGGCGCAGTGACGTTCGAGGGCAAGCACTATCAAGTGGACGGCGCGATCGTCGAGCCCAGGCCGTTGCAGGACAACGGGATTCCGCTGTGGATCGCCGGTGGTGGCGAGCGTAAGACCCTGCGTATCGCCGCAAAGTACGCGCAGTACACCAACTTCACCGGCGAGCCGGACGGCTTCGCCCATAAGTCCGAAGTGCTCGCCGGCCATTGCCGTGACCTGGGCACCGATTTCGACGCCATCGTCCGGTCGGTCAACGTCAACGCAATCCTCGACACCGACGAGCACGGCGTCCAAGACCGCGTGCGGCGTGTGCGCGACCGGCTGGTGGGCTATGTGCCCGAGTCGGCCGCCGACTCGATGATCGGTAACACCAGCGGACCCGATTCGGCCACAGGCACCCCGGAGCAGGTCGTCGAGCGGCTGCAAAACCTGCGCGACCTCGGCTGCGAGTATGTGATCTGCTACTTCCCCGAAGCCGCCTACGACCGCTCCGGCATCGAACTCTTTGAACGCGAAGTGATTCCGGCGCTGAGCTAGATGTCGCTGTCGAGGTAGCGGGTCTTCACCGGGGGTGCCGCCAGAAGGGGCGGCAGCTGCGTCACCTTGCCCTCGCCGGCGCGAAACGCGCGGTAGGCCTCGTCCGCCTCGACCGTCTCCCAGATCTCATAGATCAGCCAGTGTGCTTCGTCATCCTCGTCGACGAGCACATCGGTGCGCACGTTGCCGTCGAACGCCCGGGTTACGTCGAGCGTGCGGCCCATCAGTTCACGCCCCGCAGCGACCTCGTCGGGCTTGAAGCGGAGCTCAAGTGTCACCGTGACAGTCATCGTCATCTCCTCGTGGTCGTCATGTGGTGCCGCCGGCTCGCGAGCACCCCGTTGAACCTACGGTCAAGGCTTCCGATCCCCGGCCACGGGTATGGGCGCCGACGGGCCAGCCGCAGGTGCCTGGTCAGATCGCCGGCCCCAGCAGATCGTCGGCGTCGCGGATGATATAGCCGTAGCCCTGCTCGGCGAGAAAGCGCTGTCGGTGCGCGGCGTAGTCGGCGTCCAGGCTGTCACGGGCGACCACGGAGTAGAAGATCGCGCCGCCGCCGTCGGCCTTGGGCCGCAGCAGCCGGCCGAGTCGCTGCGCTTCTTCTTGCCGCGAGCCGAATGTTCCCGAAACCTGAACCGCCACTGAAGCTTCGGGTAGGTCGATGGAGAAATTGGCGACTTTCGACACCACCAGGGTGGTCACCTCGCCACGGCGGAAGGCGTCGAACAACTGCTCGCGCTCGGCGTTTTTGGTCGACCCCTGGATCACCGGGGCGTCCAGCACTTCGCCCAGCTCTTCGAGCTGATCCAGATAGGCGCCGATCACCAGGGTGGGCTCGCCGGGATGCTTGGCGAGAATTGACTTGACCACAGCGATTTTCGAATGCGCGGTCGAACAGAGCTTGTAGCGCTCTTCAGGCTCCGCGGTCGCGTAGATCATCCGCTCGTTGTCGGTCATCGTGACACGGACCTCGACACATTCCGCCGGTGCGATCCAGCCCTGCGCCTCGATGTCCTTCCATGGGGCGTCATACCGTTTCGGCCCGATCAGCGAGAACACGTCGCCCTCGCGGCCGTCCTCGCGGATCAGCGTCGCGGTCAGCCCGAGTCGCCGCCGGGACTGCAGATCGGCGGTCATCCGGAACACCGGCGCCGGCAGCAGGTGCACCTCGTCGTAGATGATCAGTCCCCAGTCGCGGCTGTCGAACAATTCCAGGTGGCGGTATTCGCCTTTGGTGCGCCGGGTGATCACCTGATACGTCGCGATGGTGACCGGCCGGATCTCCTTGCGTTCGCCGGAGTATTCGCCGATCTCCTCCTCGGTCAACGAGGTACGGGCGATGAGCTCGCGCTTCCACTGCCGGCCCGCGACGGTGTTGGTGACCAGAATCAGCGTGGTGGCCCTGGCCTTGGCCATCGCTGCGGCGCCCACGAGTGTCTTGCCCGCACCGCACGGCAAGACGACGACGCCTGACCCGCCGGCCCAGAAGGATTCGGCTGCCATTTCCTGGTAGTCGCGAAGCTCCCAGCCGTCCTGCCGCAAGTCGATGGCATGTGCCTCGCCGTCGACGTAGCCGGCCAGATCCTCGGCCGGCCAGCCGATCTTGAGCAGCATCTGCTTGACCCTGCCCCGTTCGCTGGGGTGCACGACCACGGTGTCGTCGTCGATACGCGCACCGAGCATGGGAGCGATCTTCTTGTGGCGCAACACCTCTTCCAGGACAGCCCGGTCGAAACTCACCAGGGTCAAGCCGTGCACCGGGCTCTTCAACAACTGCAGTCGGCCATAGCGGGCCATCGTGTCGACGATGTCGACCAGCAACGGCTGCGGCACCGCGTACCGGGAAAAGCTGACCAGAGCATCGACGACCTGCTCGGCGTCATGGCCGGCCGCACGGGCATTCCACAGGGCCAGCGGGGTGATCCGATAGGTGTGTACGTGTTCGGGTGCGCGTTCGAGTTCTGCGAACGGCGCGATGGCCGCGCGCGCCGCGCCGGCGAGCTCGTGGTCGACTTCCAGTAGCACTGTCTTGTCGGACTGCACGATCAGGGGTCCGTCGGTCATAAGTCCATTATCCCGATGCTGCCGACATGGGCGCCGACAGTTAATCTTCGTCGACGGTCATCACCGACGTGATCCGGTGAATCGCGAAGTCACGGGCGCTGCTGGACGCCGAATCGAACGCGAGCAGCTGCCCGCCTCGAACCGCGATCGGTGACACCACGCGCTGGGTGAACACCCCTGCGGCGTCGACGTACTTGATCAGCACCGTGTCCCTCTCGCGGGCCGCTTTTTGCAGCAGTGACATGGCCACCGCCGGATCGATCCGCACGCTGTCGAACGGGGCGGTGGTCACTTTCCGCAGCACCGCGACCACTGCGCTCAGCGTTTCGCTACTGAGCTGCGGCGTCGGCCGGTGCGAGCGGTAGCGTTGCGGCGCGGGAACCCGCGCACTGCGTGCCCGGATGTCGACGATGGCACCTGTCGAGTCCTCGGCTGCGGGGGCGAACCCGGCGCCCTGCAGCGCGGTGAGTACTTCGTTGATGGGCGCCGGCGAGATCGCCACGGTCGGTGCCAGCACCCGGAGTCCCACATGTTCGGCGGCGGCCGCTGCCTGGGCAAGCAACGTCGGGTCTTCGCATCTCACGAACGATGTGGCCATGCCGATGCGCAGCTGACCGTGCCGACGTGCGACATCGTCGATCAGATATGTTAGCCCTTGCGGCACGGGGGTTTTGGAATGTTTATGGAACAGGCTGTGTAATTCGTCAGCCGTCTTGCCGATGTCAAGCGCATGCCGGATTGAGAGTTCGCTGACCCGGTACACCATTGCGGTGCCGGCGGACTCGACGACGGCAACCGCCGACAGTTCCTCGGCCAGATGGCGCTCCAGCGGGCCGGGCACCACGACGGTCAGGTCGGCCTGTACCAGAAAATGATGGATCGGCTTGGGCAGCGTGCGCGCCATCGCGGCGATCGTGGCGGCGTCGTCATTGCCGTCTGACAGGGCACGGCCCGGCGAGCTGAGTGCCCCGCGGCCGACCAGGCCGAGCTGCTGGGCTTCCTCCAGAAGGGCGGCCACCGGCGCGGGCTGCAGCCGCTTGGACCAGCGTGGGCGACGCCAGATCAACGCCGCCGACGCGGTGTCCTTGTCGACGCCGGCGCCCGGCGGCAATTCGGCCAGCATGCTCAGCAGTAGCCGGCGATCCAGCGGAGCAGCTGTCGAGTACAGCGAATCCGACAGCGCCGCATATGGTTTGGCGTCTGGTCCGCGGCTGCCGATCAACGCCGGACGAGCCGCCAAATCGAGCCAGGTGGCCGTCAGTAGATGCCAACGTTCGGCGATGGGAGCCTCAGTGAAACGGTCGGCGGCCACCGTTGGCGCCCAGTAGGGCGGATCGCCGACGCTGGGTTGCGGATCGGGAAGACCGCTGGCGATCAGCCCCGCGGCGGCCGCCAACTCCAGGATCAACCCCAGTCGGGCCTCGTCGACGCCGGTGATCTTGGCCAGTCGACGCATCTCCCGCACCCCCAGACCGCCGCTGCGAAGCTCGGAAAGCGGTGCGACGCTGAGCGATTCGATCAGTACATCGAGTTCGCGAAGTAGGTCGATGATCGCGCCGGCTGCTGTGGCGTCCACGTCGGCCGGTGTGGTCGTGGACACGACCGGATCGGGGGCCGTCAGCCGCACCGGCCCGGGTT
>NZ_JBYCLD010000521.1:0-2485 GCF_057473725.1 Mycobacterium sp. TH-M11
GCCGTCGGGCAGGCGGCGGTGGGGATGGCCGGCGGCGCGATGCGTGACGCGGCTTTCGCCCACGTGATGGGTCAGGCCACCGTCGAGTCGGTCGGGCTGAACAGCGGCAGGGGCGTCAACATGGTGAACATGGCCGCCACCGACGCCGAGGGCGCCTCCAACTACGCGCAGCAGGGCGCCCAGCAGGGACAAAACCAAACGCAGCAGGCAACGCAGCAAGTGATGCAAATGGGTTCGCAGATGGGCTCGCAACTCATGCAGCTCCCGCAGTCACTGGGGTCGATGGTTCAAAGCCCGCTACAGCAACTGACGTCGCCGCTGCAGCAGGTGTCGTCCATGTTCAGCTCGATGGGCGGCAGCATGGGATCGGGCAACCAGGGCGTGCAGATGGGGTTCTTGGGCGCGGGCCCGATGTCGAACCATCCGCTGGCCGGCGGGTCGGGCGCAAGCTCGGGTGCCGGCCTGGTGCGCGCGGCCTCGCTCCCGGGTTTGAGCGGGTCGTCACCGCGAACACCGGTGATGGCCAAGCTGATTGAGAAAGTCGAGCCGGCCGCCGTCGAGCCCGTCGCCGGTGCAGCCGGCGGCTCGGCGACCGTAGGGTCCGCCCCGGTCGGCGCCGGCAGCGGGGGCGCGGGCCCGATGGGAATGGGTTCGGGTCACGCGCCGAAGACGGGCGGAACCAAGACGGCGCTGAAAGCGCCGGCGCCACTCGTCCAGGACTTGGGCGAAGACGAAGGAGACGACTGGTAGCCGTCCAGTAACAGACTTCCCGGTCCCGATGGCCGGAAGGACTCGCCATTTCCGTGGTGAGGACACAGGTAAAGAGAAAGCAGTCCAGCATGGCACAGATGAACACCGATGCCGCTGTCCTCGCCAAGGAGGCCAGCAACTTCGAGCGGATCTCCGGAGAGCTCAAGGGCGTCATCGCACACGTGGAGTCGGTCGCGGGTTCGCTCGCCGGGCAGTGGCACGGTCAGGCGGGCGCAGCCGCCCAGGCTGCCCTGATGCGGTTCCAGGAGGCTGCCAACCAGCAGATCCAGGAACTCAACGACATCTCCAACAACATCCACACGGCGGGCGCCCACTACACCTCGACCGACGAGGAGCAGCACGGCTCCCTGTCGTCGGCGATGAACATCTGACCACAACCAATCAGACGAACGGAGAAACAATATGAGTGAACAACTATGGAACTTCGCCGGCATCGAGGGTGGATCGTCCGACATCCAGGGCGCGGTCTCGACCACGCACGGCCTGCTCGACGAGGGCAAGGGCTCGCTGACGTCGCTGGCTGCGGTCTGGGGCGGTGGCGGTTCGGACGCCTACCAGGCCGTCCAGCAGCGGTGGGACAACACCTCCAACGAGCTCAACCAGGCGCTGCAGAACCTCGCGCAAACAATCAGCGAGGCCGGTCAGACGATGGGACAGACAGAGGCTGGCGTCACCGGTATGTTCGCCTAATACGGCGGGATGCGGGGGGCAAGGTCCGGTCTGGATCTCGCCCCCCGCACGCATCCTGTCGCTACGAACCAGCCTGTTGCTCCGATCCAGCTTGAGAGGTACGCATGTCGGCGGACTATAACCGGCTCTTCAACGGTCCCGACGAACCACCCGAGGACGCGACGTCCCAGGTCGACTTAGAGGCGATCCGAAAGTTCCAGCCTCCCATGCCGACTCGTCCTTCGGCGACCGGCCAGGGCACGGTCCCACCGATGCCGATCGGGATCCCGCCCGCCGCCCCGGCTCGGCACACCCAAGCGGAGACTCAGAAACTGCCGGAGCCGGCCACCGGCATACCGCAACCGCACGAAAACAGTCAGACCGCCCGACCGGCACACAGTTCAACAGCGGGCGCGCAGTACGAGCAGCCGCGTATGCCACCACCACCTCCCCCGCAGATGCAGCCCGGGCCGGCGCCAAGCCAGCACTTCGGCGAGCCTCAGCACGACCCCCGATGGCGGGTTGCACCACCGCCGCCGCCCGGCCCACCCACGCAGACCTCCGCCGCCACGATCGGCAACCACCGTGCTATCGACGGCCTTTCACACGTCGGCGTCCGGTCATCAGTCAAGATGCCGTCGCAACGCGGCTGGCGGCACTGGCTCTACCTGCTGACCCGGGTGAATACGGGCCTGTCCCCCGACGAACTCTACGAGCTGGATTTGCAGATGCGGGTCCGGCGCAACGCCCGCGATTCCTACCAGATCGGAATCCTGGGACTCAAAGGCGGCGTCGGCAAGACCGCGGTCACCGTCTCGCTGGGCTCGGTGCTGGCCCGCGTCCGCGGCGACCGGATCCTCGCCATCGATGCCGACCCCACCGCCGGAAACCTGGCGGATCGCGCGGGCCGCCAGTCGGCCGCCACGATCGCGGATCTTCTTGCGGATAAATCGTTGTCGCGCTACAACGACATTCGCGTGCACACCAGCATGAACGCCGCGAACCTCGAGGTGCTGTCCTCCGAGGAGTACAGCGTGGCCCGGCG
>NZ_JBYCLD010000522.1:0-3187 GCF_057473725.1 Mycobacterium sp. TH-M11
CGACCGGTGTAGCGCTTGGCCAGCGACACGACCAGTCGCAGGTTGGCTTCCAGCAGGTGGCGGCGCGCCGCCTCGCCGTCGCGAACCACGGCGGCCAAGTCGCGCTTGCGGGCCTCGCCGATACGTTTGCGCGTGTCCAGCAGATGCTTGGCGTACAGGCCGGCTTCGATTCGCTTGGCCAATTCGACCTCGTCGGCAGCGTTGAGCAAGGCCGTCTTGCCGATCCCATTCAGGTACACGCGCACCAGGTCGGCGGCTGGGCTTTGAGAATCCAGATCGCTATCGACCCGAACGGTGTTGGCTTTTGCCATGGCGGCCTCCTCAGAGCGTGAACTGTCATCGGGTACAACGACCGACCCGCCGTAGTAGTTCCCACCGGATGGCGTTCTCACACCCGCTGACGTGCGCGAATGTCCGTGAGCCCTGAGAATGTACTGAGAACCGCCGCGAGGCGGGGTTATTCGGAACCGTCAGCCCGCCCGTGCCGCCAGTCCGGTTGCGGGGCCGCACGACTGCGACGCTCCAGCGCTGGGCGTTCGGCCGTGGGGAACAGCGGGGTCCGTCGTTCGGCGCCGTCAAACCTGCGGGGTTCGTCAGCCCGCCGGGGCGGGCGGTCGTTGGCGATGAGCACCGCGATCCAGGGCAGCGGGATCGAGAAGGCGATGATCGCCAGCGAGATAAGACCGTTGTGCCATAAGCCATATGCCACGGCGGCCAGTAGCAGGGCCGGAATCCGAAACGACATGATGGCCAGGTACTTGCGGACCCGTTGCCGGTGCTGAACCTCGTACGCGGGTGCGGCGGCGGTGATGAGGATCGGTCGACCATCGTCGTCAAAACCCAGCTCTTGGCTGCGCTTCATTGCACCACTCTTCCACAAGTTGGCTTACGGTGGTGGGCCCGGTTCCGGCACAATATGTCCCATGGACACCCAGACCATCGAGCGCACCGACACCGACGAACGCGTCGACGACGGGACCGACAGCGACACCCCCAAGTTCTTCCATTACGTCAAGAAGGAGAAGATCGCCGAAAGTGCGGTGATGGGCACCCATGTTGTCGCGCTGTGCGGTGAGGTGTTTCCGGTGACCAAGTCCGCCAAGCCGGGCTCACCGGTGTGCCCGGACTGCAAGCGGATCTACGAGACGCTCAAGCGGAGCTGATCCGGCCGGAGTTGGCGGGCGACGGTGCATCGGCGTCGTTGTCGGCGTCGGTCGTCGGGTTGGCATCCGCGACGGCTTCCTTGGCGCGTTTGACCAGCCACCGTCGCATCCGGTGGGCATGCGTGCGCGGGGCCGGCCACTCCTCTTGGATGGCGGCGTTGAATTCGGCGCCCAACATGATCGAGAAGCCCGCGAAGAATGCGAACAACAGGAAGGCGATCGGGGTGGCCAGCGCTCCGTAGGTGTAGCCGGTGCCGGTGATGTAGCGCAAGTAGATGCGCAGTCCCAGGGTGGCGATCACGAACACCACGCTGGCCAATGTCGCGCCGAAGATCAGCCGATGAGACGGAAGCGGGTCGGGCAGGGCAACCCGATACAACACGACCACGGTCGCGATCAGGCCGACCAGCAGCGCCGGGTAGTAGCCGTAGGCCAGCACGTCCTGCAAGCCGTCGGGAATGAGTTCAGCCAGCTTGCGAGGCCCGCGCACCATCAACGGCGCCGTGACGATCACGAACAGCAGCATCACCACATACAGCGCGAGCGCGTAGAGACGCTGGCGCACCGGATGGCGCAGCGGCGTCTGGTCGTGGGCTTCGACCACCGAGTCGACGAAGGCGGAGATCGCCGACGAACCCGCCCACAGTGAGATCACAAAGCCCAGCGATACCACCTCGCCGCGGGCGCCTCGATCGATGTCGGAGATGGTCGGCTCGATGATTTCGTGCACGACGCTCGGCGAGAAAATCTTGCTCGACATCGACACCAGGTAATGCTCGATGACCGACATGGTGTCCGGACCGAACAACGGCGCCACATAGGCGAGACTGCCCAGCATGCCCAGCAGCAGCGGTGGCATGGATAACGCCGACCAGAATGCCGCTTGAGCGGCCTCCGAAAAGATCGAGTCGTCCCAACTTTTCGACAACGCCCGCCGAGTAATGCGCCACAGGTGATGCCGCGAGGGTTTCACTGGGTGGTCGGTCATGACCCGTTCAGGATTCCTGACGAATGCGATCCTCGCCAGGTCCGCTGGCGGCGAGTCGCGATTAAGCTCCGACGGTGTCGCCGCTGATCTCCAGCACGGCAGACAACTCGATCAGCTTCGCCTCGTGCTCGTTGGCATGGTGTTGGCAGAACAAGAGTTCCGCTCCGGAGGGCAGCTTGGCGCGAACCCGTGCAGCAGCGCTGCACCGATCGCACCGATCAGCCCTGGTCAATTCGGGACTGGTCAACGTTGCGTTCATCGCTACTCCGTTCTGCCTTCTCCACTGTCTCAGATGACTGCGTTTTTGGCCGTCTTCACCGGCGGTTTACCGGCTGTGTCGTTTCTCACCCCGTCCCGTTTGACCGGTGCGGGAAGATGACGTCATGTCTGGGTCGCCGCCGGTGCTGTTACATCTGTGTTCCACCGGCGACTGGTCAATTGCTCACACCGAGGGCGAGCTTCGGCCCGAGTCTTTGACCAGCGTTGGCTTCATCCACCTCTCCACCCCGGAGCAAGTGCACCTGCCGGCCAACCGCCTCTACCGCGGTCGCGACGACCTTGTGCTGTTGCACATCGACCCGGCCCGCCTGGATTCGCCCCTTCGTTGGGAACTAGGGGTAACAACGGATCCGGCGTCGATGCTGTTCCCGCATCTTTACGGCCCGTTGCCCGTTGCCGCCGTGATTAACGTCACCAGCTACCGTCCGGGCGCCGATGGCGGGTTCCCGGCGCTGGGCGGGTAGGCGTCGGCTTCGATCTCCACCAGCAGCCAGGGTTCGACCAATGCGGTCACCTCGACCATGGTGGCCGCCGGGCGGATGTCGCCGAACACCTCGGCGTGCACGGCCGCGACCTCGCGCCAGCGTGAAATGTCGGTCACATAGATGCGGGTGCGGACCACGTCGCTCAGCGCTGCGCCCGCCTCGATAAGTGCTACCTCGATGCGGCGCAACACTTCCCGTGTCTGGATGCCGACATCGTCACCGGGCGCGGTGGTGCCGGAGACGGCGACGTACGAGCCGATGCGCACCGCGCG
>NZ_JBYCLD010000523.1:0-6971 GCF_057473725.1 Mycobacterium sp. TH-M11
AGAAGTCCTACGCGCCGGTCGTCGACATCGACTGGGACGCGCCCCTGGACCCGGATAAGTTCTTTCTGCCGCCCCAGACCGTGTCCTTGTACGGAACACCGATGTGGGACAGCCTGACTCGCGCCCAGCAGATCGAATTGTCCCGCCAGGAACTGGTGAACACGCTGTCGGCCGGTATCTGGTTCGAAAACATTCTGAATCAGGCACTGCTGCGCAAGATCATGCACAAGGACCCCACCAGTCGGTCCACCCACTACGCGCTGACCGAACTCGGCGACGAAACCCGCCACATGGTGATGTTCGGCAAGGCCATCGAGCGGATCGGCGCCAAGCCGGTGCGGCCTCGGCTCTATCACCGGCTGATCATCAACACGCTGCCCTTCTTCTTCCAGGGATCGGTGCTCTGGGTCGCCGCGCTGATCGGTGAGGAGATCTTCGACTCGCTGCAGCGGCAGATGATGGACGATCCTGAGTTGCAGCCGATTGTGCAGCGGCTCATGCGAATTCACGTCACCGAGGAAGCCCGCCACATTCAGTTCGCCCGCGACGGGTTGCGCAAGCGGGCACCGCAGATGCGACGGCCCGAGCGGTGGTTCGTCGGCAACGTCAACGGGCTGGGCGGTTGGTTTTTCCGTTATCTGTTCACCAACAAGGTTCAATACGCGCGGGCGGGGTTGAACGCCCGCGCGGCCCGCAAGATGGCGCTCAACAGCCCGCACCGCCGGGAGGTGCAGGTAGCCGGTTTCGCGCCGCTGGCCGCGTTTTTGGCCGAGGTAGGGCTGATGGGCCCGATGGCGCGGCGCAGCTGGACGCGTACCAAGTTCCTGTGACCCAAACTCCGGTGAACCAGCGCGTCCACGGTGTCGTCCTGGTCGGCGACGGCGACGCCGCGACCGAGTTGCTGACGGCCGGCATCCACGACTTCATGATCTTCGACCGCGAGGTGGTCAGCGCCGTGTTCGACAACGGCACCGACGCCTGGACGCTGCACGCCGAAGACGGCGAGACGTGCCGCGGCCGCGTCGTGGTTGCCTGCGACTCGCCGTTGGTGCCGCTGGTGCCAGACCTGGTGGGCCGCCGGGACTTTCGTGGCACGGCGATGCACGCGGCGATGCCCTCCAACTTCTTCGAGCCCGCCGGCAAGAGGGTCGCCGTCATCGGCGCCGACTCCAGCGCCGGCGAACTGATCGAGCAGATGACCGGTGCGGGGGCCACCATTACGGTCTTCCCGCTGGCGCCCCGGCGCCCAGTCCAGCGGCCCCGACGCACCCTGCGCATTGCCCGGCGTCGCCGTATCGACGTGATCACGCGGCCGATCGAAGAGGTGACCGCGGTCGGGGTGCGCACCGTCGACGGAGTCCACCACGATGCCGACGCGATCGTCTACGGCACCGGGTTCGCGGTGCGGACCGGCTTGCCGCCCGACACGCTCGTCGGCGCTCGCGGTGTCAGCATCCAGCAGGCGTGGGTCGACGGCGCCGAGCCCTACCTCGGGGTGGCTACACACGGCTTCCCGAACTACTTCACGATTACCGGGCCGCACGTCGCGGCGGCGATGCGCTACGTCGTCGGGTGCCTGCAGCTGATGGGTCGGCATACCCGGATCGAGGTCCGCCGCAGTGCGCAGGGTGTCTTCAACGAGCGAGTTCATCTGCGCCGACCGCAGTGGCACCTAGAGGCCGCTGCGTTCGAGTTGTCGTCGGCCGGAGACGCAGCCGCCGACAGCTACGAAGGTCCGGCAACGCTGACCATCGACGACGCCTCCCGCCAGGTGAAGGTCCGGCTGGCCGGCCACGTCAATCCGATCGATGGCCAATACCATTGGCAGGGAACAATTCTCGACGAATTGCCAGCAGATTTCATGACGTCCTCACGCACGGTCGGCCTCACGGTCGGCCAGCTGCGAGCGTCGGCGCGCATCACCGAGAAAACGTCGCAGGGCAGGTATTCGATCGCGGGTGGGGGCGCGCCGCCGTTCGACCCGCCTGACGTAGAACTCGCGGCGCCACAACGGTAAATCGTCGCGGCCGCTGATCAGCACTCGCTGATCGCGCTGTCCGCGCGTAGGCTGAATTCACCGCGTCGGAAACGGTTCCCTGCCCGATATGTGGGTACGCCTCGAATGGTGGCGAAGTTGATGCCAGTCAAAAGCAACGCGCTCAACGTGGTCGCGGTGGGAGCCTCGGCCGGGGGCGTGGAAGCGCTGACCCGGTTTGTCGCCGGCCTACCGGCTGAGCTGCCGTACGCCGTGCTGGTCACCCTGCACCTGCCACCGGGTGCGCCCAGCGTGCTGGCCCGCATCCTGGACCGCAACGGACCGCTACCCGCGGAAGCAGCTACCGACGGGGCCCCCTTGGAACCCGGCACCATCCGCGTCGCGGTTCCGGACCGGCACTTGCTGATCTACGACCACCAGATAGTGCTGTCGCAGGGTCCCACCGAGAACGGTCACCGCCCGGCGATCAACGCGCTGTTCCGCTCGGTGGCTTTGTCAATGGGCCGGCGCGCGGTGTCCGTGCTGCTGTCCGGGGTGCTCGACGACGGCGCGTTGGGCAGTGTCGCCATTTGCTCGCGGGGCGGGACCACGATCGCCCAGTCCCCCAGTGACGCCCTGTTCCCTGCGATGCCACTGGCCGCTATCGACGCCGGCGTGGTCGACCATCAGGTCGAAGCCGGCGCGGTGGGCTCGCTGCTCATGCGGCTGGCGGAACGAGCGTTTGAGGAGCCGGAAATGACACACGATGCGCGCTTGGACCTGGAGAACCGTATCGCCATGTCACGGCGGTTCTCGACGGAGTTCAACACCGAAGATCTCGGCTCGCCTTCCGGATACACCTGCCCGGACTGCAATGGATCGTTGATCAGCGTCAGCGACGGCAACTATCGCTGCCATGTGGGGCACGCCTGGACGCCCGACGCGTTACTCGGCGCCCGGGACGGCGAGATCGAGAGTGCGCTGTGGGTGGCGATGCGTAGTTTGCAGGAGAAGGCCAAGTTATCTCGGCGACTGGCCGGGCAGCTCAGTCCCGGACTCCTGCGGGATCGGTATCAGGCCATCACCGACGAAACGGAACGCGCCATGTCTGTGCTGGGGAACCGGCTGTCGAACGTGTATGCCCAAGATAGGGATCCGCGTGGCTAGCTACTGGCCGCTCAGCGAGCTGACGGTGTCGCCGAGGGCCGCGGACAGAGATTGCCTGCTGACCGTCAAAGGTGTTCTTGACACCACCACCTACCTCAAGTTGCGCGACTCGATCATCAAGGCCGCGTTGGACGAACCGCGGGCAGTGCTTGTCGACGTCAACGGGCTCGAGGTGCCTTCGTCGTCGGCGTGGTCGGTGTTCACCAGCGCCCGCTGGCACGTCAGCATTTGGCCCGACGTCCCGGTCGTTCTGATCAGCGGCCGGGCCGAACACCTGAACACGATCGCACGCACCGGTGTGACGCGCTACGTGTCAAGCCACACCTCACTGGAGGTGGCACTGACAACTCTCAGCGACACCGGACCCGGTGTCCGGCGACGGGTTCGCACGGAACTTCCGGCCGCACTCGCCAGCCTGCGCACGGCCCGGTTAGTGGTCTCCGAATGCCTGAGCGCCTGGTCTCACGGCGAACTCACCGCGGTGGCACAGGTGATCGTCAACGTCTTCGTCGAAAACGTGTTGCAGCACACCACGTGCGCGCCGGTGGTGGTGGTGGAATGCAGCGGCGGGATCGTCAGCATCTCGGTACGAGACGACAGCACGGCACCAGCAGTGCGGCACGAAGATCCCTACCGCGGCGGGGATCCCGTGTCAGGTCTGGCTATCGTCGCGTCGATGTGCCGGGCCTGGGGCAGTATGCCGACGTCCTCGGGCAAGGCGGTGTGGGCGGTCATTGGGCCCGAAAATCGGCTCTGACCGCGAGTAAGGTTCAGTTCGCGACACCTGCTCAGCGGACGGGACTAAATGGCAACGACGACAGACGAATCATTCGAAGCGCTGCTGCGTTTCATGCGCGACTCAAGAGGGTTCGATTTCACCGGCTACAAACGCACCACGCTGATGCGACGGGTTCGCCACCGGATGGCCCAAGTCGAGTACGAGACATTCGAAGAGTATCTCGACCTGTTGCAGGCCAGCTCTGACGAGTTCGCGGCGCTGTTCAACACCATCTTGATCAACGTCACCGCGTTCTTCCGCGATCCCGACGCGTGGGACTACATCGCCAGCGACGTCATTCCGCGACTGCTGGCCGAACGTGGGCCCGACAACCCTATTCGGATCTGGAGCGCCGGCTGCGCAGCCGGCCAGGAGGCCTACACGCTGACCATGCTGTTCGCCGAGACGCTGGGGGCAGAATCGTTTCGTCGGCGGGTCAAGGTCTATGCGACCGACGTCGACGAGGACGCGCTCACCGAGGCCCGTGCCGCCACCTACGACGCGAAGGCCGTCGAGTCGGTACCGGCAGGTCTGTTGAACAAGTACTTCGAACAAGTCAACGGCCGCTACGTGTTTCACAAAGATCTGCGCCGGGCGGTGATCTTCGGCCGCAACGACCTGGTCAAGGACGCACCCATCTCGCGGGTGGATCTGCTGGTATGCCGGAACACGTTGATGTACATGACGCCCGAAACGCAACGAAACGTGTTGGGGCGTCTACATTTTGCGCTGGGCGGACAGGGCACGCTGTTCCTCGGCCATGCCGAGATGCTGTTGAGTCACGGCGATCGGTTTACGCCGTCGAGCCTCAAACACCGGGTTTTCCGCAAGGTGCCGGGCTCGCACGCCGGCATGGACTCCTATCAACTCGGCGCGGCGATGTACGAGCGGCACGGCGATGTCGCCGGCCTGGATACTGTGCGCGAGTTGGCTTTCGGCGCCAACCCGGTCGCCCAGATCGTGGTGACCGGTGACGACACCGTGGCGATGATCAACCAGCAAGCCGAGTCCATGTTCGGTCTGTCGGCCCGTGACATCGGGCGCCTGCTGCGCGACCTGGAGGTCTCCTATCGGCCGGTCGAGCTGCGCAGCTATCTGGAGCAGGCCAAGGTGGAGCGCCGCGCCACCCGCATCCAGGACGTCAAGTGGCAGCGGGCGGGCGTTGAGCCAGTCTGGTTCGAAATCCACATCAACCCGCTGGTCGACACCGAGAACGGGCTGCTGGGCATCTCGATAGCCTTCTTCGACGTCACCGCTACCCGGGCGCTGCTGGACAAGGTGGTCGACACCAACCGTCAACTGGAGGCGGCGTACGAGGAGTTGCAGTCCACCAACGAAGAACTCGAAACCACCAACGAGGAACTGCAGTCGACGGTCGAGGAACTGGAGACCACCAACGAGGAACTGCAATCCACCAACGAAGAGCTCGAAACGATGAACGAGGAGTTGCAGTCCACCAACGACGAATTGCACGCCATCAACGACACCCTCAACGAACGCAGCGACGAACTCGAGGATGCCCGTACCTTCCTGCGCTCGCTGGTCAACTCGGTACGGTTCGGCATGGCGGTGGTCGATCGCGAGATGCGGGTGGTGGTGTGGAATCACGGCTGCGAAGAGCTATGGGGGCTGCGCGCCGACGAGATCACCGGCGAAGTTCTGACCACTTTGGACATCGGCCTACCCATGGATCAGGTACGGCCACTGATCGGCAACGCCTTCGTCAATCCGGAGAACCCGGGTGAGGTTGTCCTCGATGCGGTCAACCGCCGCGGTCGCGCTACCCGGCTGCGGGTGAAGTGCACCAGTTTCCAATCCACCGACGGCGGCGTAACCGGGGCAGTGCTATTGATGGATCCACAAGCCCAACCCGGAACTTGACGGTCAATTCTCGGCGAACCGCGCCCCTTCTTCTTGTTCGACGGCGGCAGCGTCGTGGCGGGCCGCCGCGGCCCGGTGTCGTTCCGCCGCGTCCTGATGTGCCCCGGCGGTGGCGTCGCCGGCCAGCATGGCAGCCTGCTCATGGGCGGCAGCGGCGCGCAAATGCGCGGCTCCGGCGTTCAGGTGTCCTTCGGCGGCCGAGCGGTGAGCGCGGATCGCTCGTTGCAGCGACTTCTCGGCATACACCCGCGCGCGCTGCGCGCTCTTGGCATCAGCCGGCTGACCCGATGCCAGCTCGGTCCTGCGCAGCCGCAGTTGGCCGGCACGCAGTCGCGCGGCCTCACCGCGGGCAACGGAGTCCCGAATCGGTGCGTCGCGCTCCTCGGCGGTCATCCGGTCGGATGTTCGGATTCGATGAGCTGGCGGGCCACCCTGGACACCGGCGTGTTCGAGTCCTGGGAGAGCCGCTTGAGTAACTCGAATGCCTGCACGGCGTCGATCTTGAACCGCTCCATGAGCATGCCTTTGGCCTGGCCGATGATGTCGCGGGACGCCAGTGCGCTGCGGAACTGCTCCTCACGGCGCACCAACTGCCACGCCAACGCGGTATGAGTTGCAAGGATCAGACCCGCCTCGATCGCGTCGTCGTCGAAAACAGCCGGTTGCTGGGCATAGAAATTCAGCGCACCCATACTTTTCTGATTGGCAAATAGCTGGAACGACAAGATCGAGCGGACGGGAGTCTGCTCGACGGCGTCCCGGCAGAAAGCCGGCCAGCGCTCGTGGTGCGCCAGATTGTCGATCCGGATCGTGTGCTGTTGCCAAGCCGCCGACAGGCAGGGCCCTTCGCGATGGGTCTGCTGGAGTTTGTCGAGCACGGCGGGGTAGCGGCTCGGCGACGACGCCGCCGTACGGACCGTGCCGTCGCGGTCAGCGACAGTGATGCCGGCGTGATCGGCGCCTGGAAGCGCGTCGGCCGCATTTGCGGTGAGTTCGGACAGCAATAAGTCGCTGTCGGTGACCTCTTGCTGCAGTAGGCGCGCCAATTCCGCGATACTACGGCCGAGTTCGCCGTGAGCGCCTGTTCCCATGTCCTTGCTCCGATCGGGCCTCCGTGGCAGTCCTCTCGATAGCTTCTGCTGTCGCAGAGTACGCAATGGCGTTGGCCAT
>NZ_JBYCLD010000524.1:0-3426 GCF_057473725.1 Mycobacterium sp. TH-M11
CGCCCCGGTTGTGCCAAGCGCTCTGGATGGGACCCAGTGTCGAATATGCCAGGCTGTGGCTTGCGCGGACGACGGAGTTCGACGTCCTCGACGCAGCGCCGGTCCTCGGCGACGCGGCGTGGAAAGCTGTCAAGGTCTGATCCCACCCCTGACAACCACAGTGGCGCATGTCCGATGTGCCGACGAAGCTCGACGATGAACTCAGGAACCGGCACGCTCAGTAAATCCTGCCGCGCAAAACAACCACGTCCGCGCGATGCAGCACCTCGGGGCCGTAACGGGGATCGTCGTAGTAGCACAACAGGTCCGCCGAAGCGCCGTCGTCGAGGCTGGGGCGGTCGAGCCAGTCCCGGGCATCCCAGCACGCCGCGCCGAGTGCGTCGGTGGGGCTCATCCCGATGCGGGTCAGCGCCTCGACTTCGTCGCCGATCCGCCCGTGGGCGATCATGCCGCCCGCATCGGTGCCGGCGTAGATCGGCACACCGGCCTCGCGGGCCGCGGACAACCGGGGATAGCAATTGGCGTACAGGTCGCGCATGTGGGCGGCGTACGTCGGATACTTTCCCGCAGCATCTGCGATGCCGGGAAAGTTCTCGACATTGATCAGGGTTGGCACCAACGCGGTTCCATGCTCGACCATCAACTCGATGGTGTCATCGGTGAGCCCGGTGCCGTGCTCGATGCAGTCGATGCCCGCCTTGATCAGTCCGGGTAGCGCGTCTTCGCCGAAGACATGCGCAGTCACCCGCGCGCCGTGGGCGTGCGCGGCGTCGATCGCTGCGGTCAGCACGTCGTCGGACCACAGCGGCGCCAAATCGCCTACGCTACGGTCGATCCAGTCGCCGACCAGCTTGACCCAGCCGTCGCCGCGCTGTGCCTGCAGGGCCACCGCATCCGGCAGCTGGGATTCGTCTTCGATGTCGATCGGCAGGCCCGGGATGTACCGCTTGGGCCGGGCCAGGTGCCGGCCGGCCCGGATGATGCGAGGCAGGTCGTCGCGATCGTCGAGGCTGCGGGTGTCGACCGGCGAACCGCAGTCGCGCAGCAGCAGCGCGCCGACCTCACGCTCGGCTTCGGCCTGCGCAATCGCCTCGTCGAGTTCGACACCGCCGCCCGGGCCCAGCCCGACGTGGCAGTGCGCATCAACCAGCCCGGGAATGATCCAGCCGCCGTCGAAAATCGTTTCGGCATCGCTGACCGGTTCGCGGCTTATCCGACCGTCGACGATCCACAGCTCGATGGGTTCTTCGTTGGGCAGCCCGATACCTCGAACGTGCTGCGGCACTATTTGTTGCCCGGGAACTTCAGCTTGGACAAGTCGAAATCGGCCAGCCCGGGCGGTAATTCGTCGAGCCCCTGCGGCATGTTGGACAAGTCCGGGAACCCGGCCGGCATGCCGGCGCCGAGCGGACCACGGACCTTCGGCGGCGTCGGCCCGCGCTGCTTTTTGCCCTTCTTGCCCTTGCCTTTTGCTCCCTTGCGGGTCGCCGACTTACGCCCCAGCCCGGGAATGCCCATGCTGCTCACCATCGAGGACATCATTTTGCGGGCCTCGAAGAAGCGGTCGACCAATTGGTTGACCTCCGACACCGTCACGCCCGAGCCGTTGGCGATGCGCAACCGGCGGGAGGCGTTGATGATCTTGGGGTCGGCGCGCTCCTGCGGTGTCATGCCGCGAATGATGGCCTGCAGCCGGTCGAGTTGGCGGTCGTCGACGGCAGCCAGGGCGTCTTTCATCTGGCCTGCGCCCGGCAGCATGCCCAACAGGTTGCCGATCGGACCCATTTTGCGGATCATCAGCATCTGCTCGAGGAAATCTTCGAGCGTCAGCTCACCGGAGCCGATCTTGGCCGCGGCAGCCTCGGCCTGCTGCGCATCGAAGACCTGCTCGGCCTGCTCGATCAGGCTCAGCACGTCGCCCATGCCCAGAATGCGGCTGGCCATCCGGTCCGGGTGGAAGACGTCGAAGTCCTCCAGCTTCTCCCCTGCTGACGCAAAAAGAATTGGCACGCCTGCGATTTCGCGCACAGATAATGCAGCACCGCCACGCGCGTCGCCGTCCAGCTTGGTCAGCACCACACCGGTGAAGCCGACACCTTCGCCGAACGCCTGCGCAGTGGCCACGGCATCCTGACCGACCATCGCATCCAGCACGAAGATCACTTCGTCGGGATCGACGGCGGCGCGAATCGCGCCGGCCTGGGCCATCATCTCCTCGTCGATACCCAACCGCCCGGCGGTGTCGACGATCACGACGTCGAAGTGCTTGGCGCGCGCCTCGGCGAGCCCGGCCGTGGCGACGGCGACCGGGTCGCCCGGGGCTGCGCTGTGATCGGTGTCCACCGAGGACCCCGGATGCGGCGCGAAGACCGCGACTCCGGCCCGCTCCCCCACGATTTGCAGCTGGTTGACCGCGCCCGGCCGTTGCAAGTCGCAGGCGACCAGCAGCGGGGTGTGACCCTGATTGCGCAGCCACAGCGCCAGCTTGCCGGCCAGCGTGGTCTTACCGGACCCCTGCAGACCGGCCAGCATGACGACCGTCGGCGGTGTCTTGGCGAACGCCAGCGTGCGGGTCTGGCCGCCGAGGATGCCGACCAGCTCCTCGTTGACGATCTTGACGACCTGCTGAGCAGGGTTGAGCGCGCCGGAAACCTCCGCGCCCTTGGCCCGATCTTTGATGCGGCTGACGAACGAGCGGACGACGGGCAGCGATACGTCGGCCTCCAGCAGCGCCAGCCGGATTTCGCGGGTGGTGGCGTCGATGTCGGCGTCGGTCAGCCGGCCCTTGCCACGAAGTCCTTGCAGGGCGCCGGTGAGCCGATCGGACAGCGATTCAAACACGCGGCCCAGCCTAATGGGAAACGATCGACGCGGCGCCGAGGGTCCGATCGGCTCGAGTGGCGCGAGCTTGCCGAATCAGCCTGGGTGGGCGTGCCTGTAGTGGCGTCGGCAGGAAAACGATGCACAATCCCCTGACGCGCTCAGCTGCCCCTGACGAGCTGCCCCTGACGAGCTGCCCCTGACGCGCTCAGCAGTCCTGATGCGGCGGCGGTACCTTTTCGCTGTCGGTGAACCACGCCACCTTGGCATGCCAGGATCGCGCAGAGCCGTACGCGAAACCTATCGCGCCCAGGCACGCACACAACCAGACGGGCATCGTGATATCGATGCCGGCCTCGGCCGTCGTCACCTGTATCAAGGTTCCTGCCGCACCAAAGGCAGCCGAGATCAAGTAGAGGTTGGCCGTCGCCGTTGAGCGGGGATCCTTACGCACAATCAGCATCACTCGCGCCGCGTAGCCGAACAAATAGACGAGCAGGACTCCGAGCACGATCCAATAAGCACCGAACCAGACAGTGCTCACGTGGGCCGGGAACAGGTCACTGTGGTAGCCCTCGTCGGCGCGAATGAACACCACCACCAATA
>NZ_JBYCLD010000525.1:0-1969 GCF_057473725.1 Mycobacterium sp. TH-M11
CGGTTGCCGACCTTGACCACCACGTCGTTTTCCTTGATGCCGCCCTTTTCCGCGGGGCCACCGGCTTTGACGTTGGCGACCTGGGCGCCCTGCGCGATCGCGTTGCTCACCGAGCGGGCACTCAGGCCCAGCGTCGGATGAACGATCTTGCCGTCCTTGATCAGCGCCTGCGCGACGACTTTCGCTTCGTTGACCGGGATCGCGAAACCCAGTCCGCTGGCGCTGTCGGACAGTGACTTGCCGGCGGTGTTGATGCCGATGACCTGCGAGTCCATGTCGATCAGCGGACCGCCGGAGTTTCCGTGGTTGATCGAGGCATCGGTCTGGATGGCATCGATGACGGTGTCGGTGTCAGAACCCTCGCCCGACAGCGGAATTGGGCGATGCAACGCGCTGACGATGCCGTGCGTCACGGTGCTGCGCAGACCCAGCGGCGCACCGGCGGCCAGTACCTCGTCGCCGACGCGCACCTTGTCGGAGTCGCCGAGCCTGGCGACCGTGAGGTTGTTGACGTTGTCGACCTTGAGGACGGCCAGGTCGGTCTTGGGGTCGCGGCCGACCAGGTGGGCGGGAACTTCCTTGCCGTCGTTGAAGACGACCGTGGTCTTGAACTGGCTCGGGCTGTTGGCCGCTTCGGAGATGACGTGGTTGTTGGTGACGATGTATCCGCGACCATCGACCACGAAGCCCGAACCCTGCATGCCCTCCTGATCGCTGACCGACTGGATGGTGACCACCGAATCAGCCACTGCTGCAGCGACTTTAGCGAACCGGCCAGCTGGCGATTCGTTATTGTTGTTGGTCGACAGGGTCACCTTGGAGGTGGTGAAGGCCTCGACGACCTCGGCCGTCTTGCGCCCTACCACGCCGCCGACCAACCCGATGAGCAACGCGAGCACGGCGAGCACCAGCAGCGCCGGATACGACACCCGGCCGCCGAACAGCACATCGCGCACCCCGAGCACATCCCGGCCGGCCACGGCGCCCTGGACCGCAGGCGTGACCGCCGGATCGCCCAGGGCGGCGGCAGCGCCGGGGTCGCGCCACGGGTCTTCGGGGTCTTCGATTTCGCCGTTGACTCGACCGGCTTCGAGGGCGCCCGCATCAGCGGGGTGACGCTGCAGGGAGTCGGCGCCCGGGAAGGGGCGGCCGAACGCCTCGGTCAGAACCGGGTCGGCGGGTGCGGTGTGCGGATTGAACTCAGCGGAGTCGCGGTACTTCGACGGGCGCACCCGGTCGGCGACAAACGAGCCCTGCACGCCGTCGGGCCGTCCGAAGGCCTGACCGGTCGCGGTATCGACGGGCGGGCGGGACACGGGACGCGGCGCCAGCCGAGGGGCGCCGTTGTTGTCTTGATCGGAGCTCACGTCATCCTTTTCCGAGCGCTGCGCACACCAGCACCATGGATTCGAGCACGGCGCCGAGCACCGGCTTGGCCAAACTGGTCACCACCCTACCGAGGCTAATGGCGCTCGCGCCTGTTGCCGTCGGAGAACCGGTCGCGCATCGTCGTCGGCCGGCCACGATCTGGGGGCGGGCCACTGTTGCCGGACCCACGGGGGCCGGGCGGCCGGCGGATGCGCTCGGTTTCGGCCTCGCCCTCGGGCGGACAGTGCGGGATCTGCGAGAGCAGACCGAGCAGCGCGCTGGGGACTCTGATCGGATTCGAATCGCGCAGCGCGGAACGGGCCCGACGATGGCCGTCGACCTCGGCGGCGCATTCCGGGCACAACGAGATGTGGTGGGCGGCCCGCAGATGCGCATTCATCCGCAACTCGCCGTCGACGAAGGCCGAGATCGCCTCAATCGACAGGTGCTCGGTGGAGCCGAATTGCCGCGGAGCGCCGACCGGCGCATCGCTCTGGGAGGCGAATTGGGCGGGAACCCAGGAGAAGGCCCGGCGGAACACGTGTCCCCGCTCGACCATCACCACCTCCTCTCGGTGTCGCTCCGCACCTTCTCGACACGA
>NZ_JBYCLD010000526.1:0-2012 GCF_057473725.1 Mycobacterium sp. TH-M11
TACACGGCCAAGGACTCGCGGGTCAGCGCCGAAGCCTTCCACACTATGTATCCCCGCATCGACGAGTGGATTGCGGTGCGCCGCAAGGTCGATCCCACCGGTGTCTTCGTCTCGGACATGGCCCGACGTTTGGAGTTGCTGTAAATGGTGCTTGACGCGGTCGGAAACCCCCAGGCCGTCCTGCTGCTCGGCGGCACGTCCGAGATCGGGCTGGCGATCTGCGAGCGCTATTTGCGTAACGCGCAGGCCCGAATTCTACTGGCCGACTTGCCCGACCATCCGCGCAAAGACGAAGCCGTCGCGCAGATGAAGGCGGCCGGCGCCAAGTCGGTCGAGTGGATCGACTTCGACGGCGTCGACACCGACAGCCACCCGAAGGTGATCGACACCGCCTTCGCAGGCGGAGATGTCGACGTGGCGATCGTGGCGTTCGGACTGCTCGGCAACGCCGAGGAGTTGTGGCAGAACCAGCCCAAGGCGGTCCAGATCGCCCAGATCAACTACACCGCAGCGGTTTCGGTCGGTGTGCTACTGGGCGAGAAGATGCGCGCGCAGGGCTTCGGCCAGATCATCGCGATGAGCTCGGTCGCCGGTGAGCGGGTGCGCCGGTCGAACTTCGTCTACGGCTCGACCAAGGCCGGCTTGGACGGCTTCTACCTGGGCCTCGGAGAAGCGTTGAAACCCAGCGGTGTTCGCGTCCTGGTCATCCGGCCGGGTCAGGTGCGCACCACAACCACCCTCGAGCACTGGAAGTCGACCGGCGCCAAGGAGGCACCGTTGACCGTCGACAAGGAGTTCGTCGCGGAGTTGGCGGTCACCTCAGCCGCCAAGGGCAAAGAACTCGTCTGGGCGCCGGGCCCGGTCCGCTATCTGATGAGCGTGCTGCGCCACATCCCACGGCCGATCTTCCGCAAGCTGCCCTTCTAGATGCGCAACGCGCTGGCCACCGTCGGCCACCTGGCGATCGCGGCGGCGATCGCGACGGCGGTCTCGGTGGTGTCGCTGACGGCCATCGCCCGAGTGCAGTGGCCCGCCTACCCGTCGTCGAACCAACTGCACGCGCTCACCACGGTCGGCCAGGTCGGCTGCATCCTCGGAATACTCTGCGCCGGTTGGGTTTCCCGACGCGGCCGACGAGCGCTGGCCCAGCTGCTGGCGCTGGTGTCCGTGTCGGCGTTCGCGGTGGTGACGCTCGCGATGCCGCTGGGCGCGACCAAGCTCTACCTGTTCGGGATCTCGGTGGACCAGCAGTTCCGCACCGAATACCTGACCCGGTTCACCGACAGCCCGGCGCTGCACGACATGACCTACACCGGCCTGCCACCGTTCTACCCGCCGGGCTGGTTCTGGGTCGGCGGGCGCGTCGCCGCGCTGACCGGCACGGCCGGTTGGGAGATCTTCAAGCCGTGGGCGATCACCTCGATCACGATCGCGGTCGCCGTCGCGCTGGTGTTGTGGTCGCGGATGATCCGCTTCGAGTACGCGCTGACCGTCACGACCGCGACCGCCGCGGTGATGCTGGCCTACGGCTCGCCGGAGCCGTACTCGGCGATGATCACCATGCTGCTGCCGCCGGTGCTGATCCTGGCGTGGTCGGGTTTGCGCGGCGGCACCCGTTCGGGCGGTTGGGCCGCAGTGGTCGGTACGGGGTTGTTCCTCGGCGCCGCCGCGACCTGCTACACGCTGCTGCCTGCCTACGGCGCTTTCACGGTGGCTTTGATGGCGGTGGCGGTGGCGGTGGCACGCCGGCGCGACGGACTCAAGGCCGCGCTGGATCCGCTGGTCCGACTCGTCGTCATCGGCGCCATCGCGGTGGCGATCGCGTCGGTCACCTGGTTGCCGTTCCTGCTGCGCGCCGCCCACGATCCGGTCAGCAACAGCGGCAGTGCCTTCCACTACCTGCCGGCCGACGGCGCTGAGTTGACCTTCCCGATGCTGACCTTCACCTTGATGGGCGCGCTGTGCCTGCTCGGCACGCTGTGGCTGGTCGTGCGGGCACGGACGTCGGTGCG
>NZ_JBYCLD010000527.1:0-9803 GCF_057473725.1 Mycobacterium sp. TH-M11
TGAGCGTGGCGGTGGGTCACCGCTATCCGCTGGCCGACGCCGCCCGAGCGCACCGCGACCTACAGGGCCGTCAGACCATCGGATCTCTGGTGCTCACGCCGTAGCGGCCGCTAGTCGCCCCAGCTGCCCGGCATCATCGGCACGCTCGGCCCGCTACCGAATTCGTCGCCGGGAAGCGTAGTCAGCCCCGCGGCTTGGTTAACGGCCTCGCTGTGGACGGTTCCGGCAAATCCCAACGCCCCGGCGCCGCTGCCCGAAGCCGTCGGCTGGTCATCCGTCGGCACGCCCCAGTCCGGCTCGAGCTCGATGTTCGTATCAGCAAATTCGTTGCCGTGGTCGCGCTGTAGCGTGCGCCGACGTCGTCGCACCTGCCGCTGCGCACGCGCAGCCGCGGCCGCCGAAACGACGTCGGGCGTCGGCGCCTTCCGTTTGGCAACGGCACTGGCACCGACGCACGCCCTGATCCCCGAATCAAACCCGATGCGTGGCGGGCCCACCACGTAGGGAAACCCAAAACCGGGCCCACCCGCGGCCGGCGGCGCCGGCGGCACGGTACTGGTGACGGTGCTCGCCATCGGCGGGGAAAGGGGCGCCCCAGTTGCACTGGGGACGCCGATGGTCGGCGCCACCGCAGCGGCCGGCAGTAGCGCGGGCGCAGCCGGCGCGGGTGGCAGAGCCGGCGCCACAGCGGCTGCGGGCGGCTCCGCAGCGGGCAGTCCGGCCAGGCCCGCCAAACCGGCCACAGATCCGGCGCCCGCGCTGGCCAGGCCGAGGGCGGTGGCCGGCAAAAACGCGTATCCGAGCGGGAAGAACACCTCGTCGCCGTCGAAGAATGCGTAAAGCGGGTTCACCAACAGCGACAACGGATCCGTCAAGAGTCGGTGGATCAAGTGCGTCTGCGTGTAGCTGACCGGATTGGTGAGGAATTTATATATGTTGTCGACCCCGAACGCATAGGCGGTTTGGTTCGAAATTCCTAACTTCTGGAGGTAAGCCAGCACGGTGTCGAAGCTCACCGCCTGGGCGGCCTGTGCCGTGGCGGGCTGACCCGCGGCTTTCAGTATCTGTGGCGCGGGCGAGGTATGCGGCGCGGCCTCCACCGCCGCGCTCGCGACCGCCTGGTAAGTCGACATCGCGGTAGCAGCCTGGACCCACATCCGGGCATAGTCGGCTTCATTGAGGGTAATCGGAATGGTGTTGATACCGAAGAAATTCGTTGCCAGCAACACCCCGTGAACGGTGTGGTTGGTGGCCAACTCGGGCAACGTCGGCATTTCCGCAAGCGCAGCACTGTAGGCGGCGGCGGCGGTCTCGTGCCGGGCGGCCGCTACGGCGCTGTCAGCGCCGGCCTGCGTCAGCCAAGCCAGGTACAGCAGGTTCGCGATCACGTAGGACTCTGCACTCGGGCCCTGCCACGCGTCGGCCTGCACCGCGGACAGCACTGCGCTGAGTTCCTCTGCCGCGGTGGCGTATTCGCTACTCAGGGAGTTCCAGGCCGCAGCGGCCGCCAGCAGCGAACTCGGTCCCGGACCGCTGCTGAGCAACGTCGAGTGCACCTCGGGCGGAAACGCCATCCAGATGGGCGCGATCAGAGCCAAACCTCCTGCGGATCAGAGCCGGACCGCAGCACATTAGCATTGCCTAAGCTAACCTGTCGAGGTTTGCTGGACGCGGTTTTCTACCAGGTGCTGGGCAGCATCGGCATGCGTGGCCCGCTTCCGAACGCGTCATCGCTGAGCGTGGCCAGTCCTGTCGCCGTTTCACCGCTCTTCGACTCCGTCCCGGAGAATCCCAGCGGCCCCGCGCCCCGGTCCGACGATTCCGCCGAGGCGCCCCATTCGGGGTCGACATCGACATTCATATCGGCGAATTCGTCATAGTGATCGCGCTGCGTCGCGTGACGCCGCCGCCGTGAGGGACGCTTGGCTGCGGCAGCCACTGCCGCAGCGGCCATTTCCGGTGCTTTCGACGCGCCCCGCGACGTTGGCTCCTGGGTCTTGGCTTGCGCGCCGAGCCCCGCACCAATCGTCGGCCCGCCGACGATGTACGGCGGGGAAAATCCCGGTCCCGCCCCCGGCGAGGGCGTTGCTGGTGGCGGCGCAGAACCCGCGGGGGCGCTTGCGGCCGTCGCCGCTGTCGGTGAGGCCGCCGGGGCGCCGGGCGCGACCGAGGACGCCAGCACCGCCGGACCACCGACCGGGAACAGCGGTGGTGCGACCACGGACTCGAGTGGAGGCAGCGGTACCACCGGCTGCGCCAGGGCGCCCAGGCCGGCCAGCCCAGCGGCGCCCGCCCCGAGGGGCGCGAGCGCTGCCCCGCCCACCGCCGCATACAGCGCCGGACTTTGGCTCAAGAAAATGAGGACTTGCTCGATGTGCAGTGGAAAGTCGAACAAAGCAAAGCTGAAAAAGTATTGAATGGCGGTGACCGGATTCTGCGCCAGATAGGTGCTGAACTGGGACAGGTCTTCGCTGAGTTCGAGGAGTCGAACGACGTAGTAGATGGGTTGGCTGGGGTCCGCGTACGAGTCGAACGTCATTCCGTTGACGGTGCCTTGGGCGGGGTTGAAATTAATCCCGAAATTCTTCAGCACGTCCGCCAGGAAGTTTTCGAACGGGTTGACGATGTGCGGATCATGGGCGGTGAGGCTGTTGCCGATCCCGAACTGCTTCAAGATGTTCTGCAGCCACTGGGGGATCCCCAGCGGATTGTCACCGCTGAGGTTGCTGTATGGATCGTTACTTGCGGCAGGCTGTGCCTCGGATTTCAGGATCGCCGGCGCGGTGTCGGTGGTCGGCGTCGCCGCGACCGCGGTGTCGGCGACGGCTTGGTAGGTGGTCATCGTGGTGGCGGCCTGGACCCACATCCGCGCGTAGTCGGCCTCGTTCAGCGCGATCGGAATCGTGTTGATGCCAAAGAAATTTGTAGCCTGCAGCACACCGTGAACGACGTGATTGGAAGCCAACTCAGGCAGGGTCGGCATGACTGCCAGCGCGGCGGTGTACGCGGCGGCCGCGGCTTCGTGTTGGGTGGCCGCCGCGGAACTGTCGGCACTGGCTTTCGTGAGCCACGCCAGATACGGCACGTAAGCGGAGACGAACGACTCCGCACTCGGACCTTGCCAGGCGCCGGCCTGTACCTCGGCCAGCACCGAGCTGAGCTCTTCGGCCACCGACGTGTATTCGGCACTGAGCCCGTTCCACGCCTGCGCGGCCGCGAGCAGCGAGCTGGGGCCCGGACCAGTGCTCAGCAAGGTGGAGTGCACCTCCGGCGGCGCAGCCATGTAGATGGGCGCCGTCATGCTCAGACCCAGGCGCCGTAGGACGCCGCCGTGGCGGCATCGCCCGCGGCGTAGGCGGCACCCGCCGCGGCGACCCCAACTCCAGAGCGGCCAAGCTCTTGGGCGCCCTGTGCGACGGCGGCCGCATGCTGGCCGCCGCGCAGGCTGAACGCGGCAGCGGCGCGCAACGACACCGGGTCGGCCGCAGCGGGTAGGACGGCTGTGATCATTGGTGCCGAACTCGCCTGCGCCGACGCCAGCCGCGCCGTCAGAGCTTCGATGCGCGCGCTGGCGGCCGCGAGGCCCGCTGGGACGACGCGCAATGTCATGAAAACCCTCCGACCATCATGATGAATATGATTGTCATTAACATTTCTAGCACAGCCCGGTGGGAATGTGAACTCGAAAGGCCTACGGCGACTCCGCAAGCCGTCGATACCCCGCTTCGGCGAAGCGTCGGGCGGCGTCCCGCATCTCGTCGGTCACCGCACGGCCTTTTCGCTGGTCAGTCGAAAAAATCTCAGGTTCAACTTCTTTGGAGTAGAACCGGGACAGCTCGGCCATGCGCGCTATCGCCGCGGCGTCGATCGCGATCCCGAAGTGCGCCCCGACCCGTTGCCATACCGCGGCGGGCAGCTCAGCGTGGTCGATGCACAGCCGCCGAGGCGGTCCGGCGGCGGCTGACGACAGCATCGCGTTCAACGCTCGGGCAGCGAATTCGGGCCGTGGCATGGTCAGCACGGCGGCCGGGTCGATACCGAAGCGCAGCGCGGTCTGCGGCGGCGGGGTGCGGTGTCCGAGCCAACCGGGCGGAGTGGCCAGCAGCGACGCCACGACCTCGGCCGGGTCGCGCTGAACCCACACCCACGGGGTGTCCGGAAAAGCGGCGGTCAGGACCTCCTGGCGGCGAATGTTCCAGCTGGTGCACTTGAGCACAAGATGCTGTTCGTCGCCATGCCGGCGCCGGCCCAACGCCCGGACCAGCAGCCGAACCACCCGGACCAGCGTGACGTCGTCCACCCGCGCCGGATCCAGGCCCAGCAGGGCGTTGAGCGGGGAGGGCTCGGCGACCACCACGACCCCGGGAACCGTCGACAACAGCCTCGACACCAGCGTCGATCCACAGCGCGAGAAGTGGTGAATCATGCCCGCCGGATCGAGCGAGGGTTCTGCGTCGAGCGCCACCAGTGCCTCGAGTCCGGTTCGGACGAGCGGCCGCGCCTGCAGACCAGTCGACCACCGAGTCACGGTCTCGTCGAAGAACGGCTCCGCGAAACGCACGGCCGACAGATCCGCCCAGTCAATCGTCGGTATCCGCCCGGAAAAGTCGAATCGGATCGGCGTCCATCGGGCGAGGTCGGAAAGTTCCATCAGTCGGGCAGCCGGACCAGGAATCCGCTCACGATCAGAGTTCGGGCCAACTCGATCTGCTGCCTCGCGCTCAGACCCGGCAGATCACCGATCCGAAACGGCTCGACGCTTCGCGAAACGAACTCCATCGCGACCTTGTGGTCGGCAGTTGCCCCGACCGACAGGCTCGCGAATTGCAGTGTGACGCCGGTGGATTCCGTCCGCACCAGCGAATAGAGCGGTTGGTACTTGCGCACCACCGTTTCTCCGTCGAGTCCCACGACATCCGAGATCGGTCCGACCGGCGGGCAACGGCCCCGTCGGACCAGGACATCGGCCAGTGCGTCGAGTCCCCTCTCGATCGCACCCGGGTCCTCGACGATCTTGACGGTGTCACGCATCAGCGCGTCCACCGTGGCGCGCAGGTCCGCATCGTCGAGATGCCGGGGCGGCAGCTGGGCGTTGAGACGGTCGTCGTGAAAACTCTGCTGGTAAAGCGCCCCGACGGCGAGCATGAACGCGGTGGGGGCGTGCACACCCACGGTCAGATGAATCGATGGCTCTGACATCGTCTCGGCCTCATGCACTTTGCCCCGCGGCAGATACAAAACGTCGCCGGCTTCGACAGTCACGTCGATCGGCGCCGGAAGGCCTGCGATAGCAACAGCGCTATCTATATCGCGCTGCATTGCGCGCGGCGCGATGTCAGCGCCTTCGTAGACGTGCCAGATTTTGGATCCCTGAATCTGGACGATCACTACATCATGGTCGTCGTAGTGCGCAACGAGTCCTTGCGATCCGGGCGGGCTGATGTAGGCGTTGACCTGAACCGGAAAATTCAGCTCCACCTCGATGGACTGGGCCAACGCGGCAACGGTGCGCACGTGGCGCTCGACGCGGTCCAAAACGATCGTGTAGCCGGCGGCAAAGTCGTCGTGAATGCGGGCAACGTCGAGGCCGGCGTCCTGAATCCGGTAACTGTCCGCGCCTTTTTTGTCTTTTCCCTTCACCAGGCGCAGCTCGCAGGATTGCTGGCAGAACAGTTCCACGAGTTCTTCGGCCACCGACGGTCCCGGCAGCAGGCTGTCGAAGTAGTCCGCGCAGTGCCGTTCCACGTGGTAGCGCGTTTTCGCCCATATCTGGTCGAGAAACGTCTCCACCGAGACAGGGTGAAGCAACCACGCCAGGGAGAACTCGGCGTCAACGCTGGCTGAGCGGCGCTGCATCAGTCGTGCCCGCCACCTTCGTCCGCCCCACCGCCCTGGTCTGGTTTCCAGGAACCCGGTACCAGCGGAAGGGTAGTCGCGCCGCCAAAGTAGTCGCCGTCAAGTGTGACCAAACCCGTCGCTTGGGCCGCCGCCTTCTTGCGCACCGTCCCGGCGAACCCCAGCGGGCCCGCTCCCTGACCAGACTCCAGCTGACCGGAACCCAGCTGACCGGAACCCCACCCCGAGTCGACCTGGACATTCATATCCACGTATTCGTCACCGTGCGCACGACTGCCCGCGCGCCTGCGCCGTCGCCGCCGGCCCTCGGAAACCACTGCGGCAGAAGCAATCTCGGGTGCCTTAGCGGAGCCGCGCGACGTCGGTTCCTGCGTTTTGGCGCCAGCGCTCATCCCCGGTCCGGCCCCGATGCCCGGCGGACCCACCGCGTAGGGCGGCACGAAACCCCCTCCGCCCGCAACAGGCGGCGCCGGTGCGGCACTGGTGACGGTGGCGGTCGTCGTCGCCGGAGCGGGCATCGAGGTGCCAGGGGCGGTGCCGCTCGCGCCCATCGCGACGGGGCTGCCCGTCGGCGCCGGCAGGCTGTGCGGCTGGGGCATCGGCGCGGCACTCACCGCAGGCGCCACATCGGGCTGGAGTTCGGCCAGCCCGGCCAGACCCGCGAGACCCCCTGCAGCTCCGGCCGGCAGCAGGACAGGCAGGGCCAGAATTTCGGGAAAGGCGTTGACGAATTCAATGGCGTGGCCGAACTGGTCTGATGCCACTCCGACAACGTCGTACTCCAATTGCAGTAGCCCTTGCGCCGGGTTCTGCCCGATGAGTTGAATGTCTCGCTGCAAGGTCTGGGTGACTTCGAGAATTCGATTGACATACCAACTCAGCTGGTAAGGATTGCCGGAGTCGTTGTCGACGATCGGGAGTATCCCCTTGCTGGGGACGCCCTGGCCACCGTAGACGCCATCAGCAGGGCGGGCCGAATTCACGATCTGCGGGGCCGGCTCGGTACGCGGGGCCGCAGCCAGAGCGGTGGTTGACACCGCCTGATACGTCGTCATCGTCGCGGCTGCCTGGACCCACATCCGCGCATAGTCGGCCTCATTGACGGCAATCGGGATCGTGTTGATGCCAAAGAAGTTGGTCGCCAGCAGGACTCCGTGGATCGCATGGTTGGCGGCCAGTTCCGGCAAGGTCGGCATCGAAGCCAGCGCCGACGTGTACGCCGATGCCGCCGTCTCGTGCTGGGCCGCGGCGGCTGCGCTGTTGGCACTGCTCTGCACGAGCCACGCCAGGTAGGGCACGTGGGCGGCGACGTAGCGCTCGGCGCTGGGACCCTGCCACGCCCCGGCCTGCACCGCCGCCAAGACGTCGCTGAGTTCCGCGGCGACGTCGGCGTAGTCGGCGCTCAACGCGGTCCAGGCACTCGCCGCGGACAGCAACGACCCCGGGCCCGGGCCACTGCTCAGCAATGTCGAGTGGACTTCCGGCGGCAGCGCCATCCATACCGGAGCCGTCACCAGCCGTCGACTTCAACGACGAAGCGGCACATGGGCGGGACGGCTGCGGGCACGACGAATATTGAAAACTACGCCGCGTCGTAGTCACAAGACCCCGACGGGGTATGGGGTATCCCCAGGCCCCAGACCTGCCGTCAAGAAAGCAAGGTCGGCAGCGCAAGCGCGGAGTCGAGCGCCAGCGCGCAGAACACGGCGGCGAGATAATTGTTGGACTGCAGGAACAATCGCAGCGGTTTGACCGGCTCACCACGACGCACGCCGGCGTAGAGCTGATGGGCCATCGCCAGGAACCACACGCCGGCCACCACGGCGACCGCGGTGTAGAGCCAGCCGGCGGCCAACGCGAGCGCCAGCGTCGCGGCCACCGTCAGCCAGGTGTAGATCAAAATCTGCTTGGTGACCTGACGTTCCGTGGCCACCGCAGGCAGCATCGGCACGCCTGCCGCTTGGTAGTCCTCCTTGTAGCGCATCGCCAGCGCCCAGGTGTGCGGCGGCGTCCAGAAGAAGATGATCGCGAACATGACCAAAGCCGGCCAGCCGATCGTGCCGGTGACCGCCGACCAGGCGATCATCACCGGCATGCAGCCCGCCGCGCCGCCCCACACCACGTTCTGCCAGGTGCGGCGCTTGAGCAGCAGGGTGTAGACGAAGACGTAGAAAGCGATGGTGCCCATCGCCAGCAGACCGGACAGCAAATTGGTCGTCGACCACAGCCAGGCGAATGACGCGACGCTCAGAGTGAGTCCGAAGATCAGGGCGTTGCGGGTCGGCACGGTCGCGCGCGCCAGCGGACGGCGGGCCGTCCGCTTCATCAATTTGTCGATGTCGGCGTCGGCCACGCAGTTCAGCGTGTTGGCCCCGCCCGCGGCGAGCATGCCACCGACGAGCGTGTTGAAAATCAGCACCGGGTGCACGCTGCCACGGTGGGCCAGCAACATCGCCGGTATCGCGGTGACCAGCAACAGCTCGATGACCCGCGGCTTGGTGAGCGCTAAATAAGCCAGCAAGGTGGTGCTGATTCGACTCGGCGCAATGCGCTCGCGAATGCTCACGCAATGACTCCTCGGATGACAGCAGCGCGTAGCTTCTACTACACGCGATGGTAGACCGCACGACTTGCCCAGCATGCACCGCAGGGGCCATCGACAACGAATCGGCACGCGGTGACGCGTATCTTCCCGCACATCGCACCAGCTCACGACACCCGAGCAGACGGGAAATGAAGCAGCCTTCTACTCGCCCGCAACATTCCGGCACTAGGGTGGACTGGGACGTTTTGCCACGACAATCTGCGACCCCGAGGACTTCAGTACGTGACCACACTCGAAGACATCTCGACACTGACCCAACCGCACCACCCCGATGACTGGACCGAGGTCGATTCGGCCGCGGTCGACACCGCCCGGGTGCTGGCCGCCGACGCGGTCCAAAAGGTCGGTAACGGCCATCCCGGGACGGCGATGAGCCTTGCCCCGTTGGCTTACACGCTGTTCCAACGGGCGATGGTGCACGACCCGAGCGACCCGCACTGGCTGGGCCGCGACCGGTTCGTGCTGTCCTGCGGACACAGCAGCCTGACTCTGTACATCCAGCTGTATCTGGGCGGTTTCGGTCTGGAGCTGTCCGACATCGAGTCGTTGCGCACCTGGGGGTCCAAGACGCCCGGTCACCCCGAGTTCCGGCACACCAAAGGCGTGGAGATCACCACCGGCCCGCTCGGTCAGGGCCTGGCCTCAGCGGTCGGCTTCGCGATGGCGGCCCGCTACGAGCGGGGGTTGTTCGACCCCGACGCCGCGCCCGGGACCAGCCCCTTCGACCACCACATCTACGTGATCGCCTCAGACGGCGACATCGAGGAGGGGGTGACCTCGGAGGCGTCGTCGCTGGCAGGCGTGCAGCAGCTCGGCAACCTCATCGTGTTCTACGACCACAACGAGATCTCGATCGAGGACGACACCCAGATCGCGTTGTGTGAGGACACCGCCGCACGTTACGAGGCCTACGGCTGGCACGTGCAACACGTCGAGGGTGGCGAGAACGTCGTCGGTATCGAAGAGGCGATCGCGAAGGCGAAGGCGGTTACCGACAAGCCGTCGTTCATCTCGGTGCGGACGATCATCGGCTATCCCGCGCCGAAGCTGATGAACACCGGCAAGGCACACGGCTCGGCCCTCGGCGACGAGGAGGTCGCGGCGGTCAAGGAAGCCCTCGGCTTCGACCCGGAACAGAAATTCGCGGTCAGCGACGAGGTGCTCCACCACACCCGCGAGCTGGTGCAGCGCGGCAAAAAGGCGCACGACGACTGGAACGCCGACTTCCAGGCGTGGGCCGAGCGCGAACCCGAGCGCAAGAAGCTGCTGGACCGGCTGGTTGCCGAGGAGCTGCCCGACGGCTGGGACGCCGACATTCCGCACTGGGAGCCCGGTGACAAGG
>NZ_JBYCLD010000528.1:0-1534 GCF_057473725.1 Mycobacterium sp. TH-M11
TAACCTTGGTCGCAAGTCGGGAATCTACCCCCACTTGGGCGGTGGCAGGAACGACCGGAACCGACTTGCCTCCCGGCACCCGGCGGTGCGTTTCTACAGGTCACAGGTGGTCTGCACGGATGGCCATCGAACACCGAACCGCGCGCAGGTCGTTCAGCGTCGCGGTTGACGTGTCGCGCGTTATCAATCTCGACGAGGATCGCGGCCTGGGGACTGCGCGAGTCCGACGACAACCCGCTCCTGGCGCTGACTCGCGGCCGGTATCGTTTGCCCTAGAGACGTACGTACAGGTACCGTACACTACAGCTGATCAGTTAAGGAGATGTTGTCGTGGCAGTCAAAGCGAAGCGCTTCGAACTTCGCGCGGAGGAGGCAACCCTGGACCGCATCCAGCTAGCCGCCAACGTCGTGCATGAGCAGACCTCGGAGTTCGTCCGGAAAGCCGCGATCCAACGTGCCGAGGACATCCTGCGCCAAGAGCTGTTAACGGTGATGGAGCCCGAACAGTTCGACAAGCTGATGTCCTCGCTCGATGCTGCCGACGCTGCACCACGACTTGCGGCAGCCGCACGCAAGCCTGCGGCGTTCAAACGGCGTTGAGCAATGTTCGAGTCCGCGCGGCTCGACGACGCGCACACGCTGGAAGGGTTCGACTGCGGCAATGAGTCACTGAATAGCTGGCTGATCGAACAGGCTCGCCGCGCGGACAGCAGCAGAGTAGCGCACGTTTACGTATGGACCCCGCACGGAGAGCCGAAGGTCTGCGCCTATTTCGCCATCTGCCCCACCGAAATCGTGCGGAAAGACGACGGCGTGTCGGGGTCGATGGCTGGGGGCTATACCCGCATACCCGGATATTTGATTGCCCGTCTGGCCATCGATGCAGCGCTGCATGGCCAAGGGTACGGCGAGCAGCTACTCCTAGACGCACTGGGGAAAGCCGTTGCCGCGTCGGAGATCGGCGGAGGGCGGCTTGTCGTCGTTGATGCGATAGATGACCAAGCTCAGTCGTTTTACGAGCACTACCACTTCGTTCCCGTCCGGCACCGCGAGCGCCGCCTCGTGATGAAGGTGTCCACAGCGGCCAAGGCGCTCGGCGAGCGCTGGCACGACTCGACAGCAGACTGAACGGCGGGTTTCGCAAGTGGCGTGAAGCCCGCCAGGCCCTTGCACAACGATGTCGACACGTTGGCGGTACGCACAATGCCAGCTGTAGCTGCGTCGGGCTTCCGAGGCGTCGATCGGCGTTGCCGCCCGCCCGTGCATTGGGCCGACTTATGCGGATCACCTCAGATGTCTCAAATAACACCCCTGACTCGATCATTGCTCCTACCAGCAAGTTTCGCCAGCGACCAACGCCGAAATGACCGAACGACATGAGGTTACTCGCAAGTCGGTGATCTACCCCCTTTGCGGTCGAGCCGTGTCAGAGGCTCGGCAGCGGTTTCTAATTTGCCGTGATCTTCGGTGTTGGAGTCGACCGTGTCGAGGGGCGCGCACCGTGTGTCAATGTTGACCGGTGACCGCTCAGGCG
>NZ_JBYCLD010000529.1:0-1866 GCF_057473725.1 Mycobacterium sp. TH-M11
CAGTCGTCGGGTGGCCCGGTCGATACGGTCTCGGGTCTGCGACGCCGACGCGCGCCCGCCGACGAAGGCCCTCATGTTTGCCAGCCAGATGTCGGCGATGACTTCGGCGACCCGTCGATCCGCGTCACTTGGCTGACCGCCGACCAGGGTGCAGGCCAGCAGGTGTTCGATGGCCGCGGCCGCCTCGTTCACGGCGGTCGCGGCCGTGCTGTCAGCGACACAGAAAGCCTGCGTCATGGCTTCGGTGAGCAGCGGGTCGCGCTGCCAGCGGTCATGCAGATAACCGGCGAGTTTCGCCAGTCGCCGCTCCGGTGTGGCGGCACCGGCAGTCCAATCGCGGGCTTTCTCCAGGCGGTGGAACTGACGGCCCAGCGCCGACGCCAGCAGGTGGTTTTTGGACGGGAAGTAGCCGTAGAGCGTACCCACGGCGACGCCGGCGCGCTCGGCGACTACCCGCATCTGCACGGCCCCGTAGCCGCCCGTCGCGGCCAGGATCAGTACCGCATCCAAGATCGCCTCGCGCCGATTGGTCACCAACGGCGATCGAGCAGCGGCGCTCTGACCAGGCGACGTAATTGTCGGCTACCGGTTCTAAGTGCCCGTGGGTACCGGAGGCGGTGACAAAAGGGTGTCTTCGCGGGTGGCGCTGCTGCGAGCGAGCTGCTCGAGCAGGCCACCGGATCCGGTTATGTCACCATGGGCGGCGAAGTGCTCGGTGCTGACGATGATGAACACTGCCTGCGCAGTGAACCGGGTGATCCCGTCGGCGCCGGTACCGGCGGCGCTGACGTGCAACGCGCGCCCGTTTTGCGCGGTGATGTGGGCGGTTATGCGGTGGGGCTGGCCCAAGGGTACCGGCAGTAGATACTCGACGGTCAGGCTGCGCGTTACCGCTGGTGTGCCGGCGATCCACAGCGTGAACCCCAAGACGTCGTCGCACGCGGCGGCGACTGCGCCGCCGTGGGCCAGCCCAGGCGCACCGACGTGGCGTTCGGTGAATGTCGCATCGGCGTACACCGTGTCCGCGCTGCGGTAGACCACGAGGCTCAGGCCGTAGGGATTGTCCGGACCGCATCCCATGCAGGTAGGGGTATGACAGGGTAGCCGCTCAGCAACTGCGGCCGCAGCGTGGGGCACATCGTGTCGAGCTTGGGCAGAATCGGACATCACAACACCCCAGTATCAATAGTTTCGCTGCGCTACTATTGGTATCATAAGTGGTCGACGGGATTCCCTTGACCCCTGGAATTTCGTGCGGTGAGGTGACGACGTGAGCATCCATCCAGCCCTCGTCCACGACGACAATGATGATGATGATGTCGACCCCCGCCGGATTCGGTCACGCAACCGGTTACTGGACGCGGCGGCCGCACTGCTCGGCAGCGGCGGCATCGAGGCCGTAACCATCGACGCGGTCACCAAAGCCTCCAAGGTGGCCCGAACCACCCTCTACCGCCACTTCGGCAGTTCCTCGCACCTACTCGCGGCCACCTTCGAGCGGCTGCTTCCCCAAGTCAGGCCACCGGCGCCCTCCGAGGGGTCCCTGCGTGACCAGCTCATCGACTTACTCACCCGCCAGGCCATCCTGCTCGGCGAGGCGCCGTTACAGGTAACCATGCTGGCCTGGCTCGCCTTGGGCCCCACCGGAACCGCTGATCGCACCGTCGACGAGCATGCCTCAAAGGCGTTGCGGACCCGCGTGATCGACCAGTACCGGCAGCCCTTCGACGCCATCCTGCAAGGCGCCGAAGCGAACGCCCAACTGGGCGAATTCGACCTCCAGCTTGCACTGTGCCAGCTCGTCGGACCGTTGGTTTTTGCGCGAATAACCGGCATACGTGCCATAACCGCCGATGACTGCACGCG
>NZ_JBYCLD010000530.1:0-6964 GCF_057473725.1 Mycobacterium sp. TH-M11
AGGCTGCTCGACGGTGTGCCGTTTTCGGCCTCCACCGCCGACGCTACGAGGCTGGTGGAATTCCTGGCTGCCGCGTCGAAGGTGACGGTCGGCCAGATGCAGGACACTTTGCGGGCCCATTTCCCGTGGATCTACCAATTGATCAGCAACCTGAAACTCCTCACCGACGGCTTCGCGGAGGTGCCGGGCGCTGAAAAGCTGACCCGCTTCGACGGTTCACCTGCCCACTCTGTTCCTCTGATCAGGGACTACTTCCGCGACGACATCATCCCCGGCCTGGAACGGCAGCAGCATAACTTCGTGATCGTCGACACGAACTGGCCTCCGCTCACGGTGTTCGCGCCGCTGCTTACAGCCTTGGGCATCGCGGTGTTCGCTTACGGCCTCTGGCTGGGTGTCCTGACCAGGAGGCAACTCCGAAGGAGAAGGGATGGGCCGAGCCCGCCCTCACCGGCACCAGATGTGTTGATCCCGGCCGGCGTCAGCTGACAGATATCGGGCCCGTGTTGAGAGTCGCCGCAGCAGTCAGAAGGAAGTCAATAGTGCTGTCGCTGGAGAATTGCCGAACACCTCTAAGATGACGAAACCCTTCTGGCACTTCGATGTTGAAAAGTATCAGTTAGGAAGCGGGCGTCGGGCGGTTCGAGAACTGAAATGAACGACACACCCACACACCCACAAAAGGAGAATCGCCTTGAGCCATAACGACATGTTTGACGCCGCCCGTGCCTCGGGGGCGCCCGTGGAGCAAGCGGTCGCGCTGTTCATGCTGCACCCGGAGACTTTCGCCGAAAGCGTCGCAGCAGGCTACGAGAACCCAGTCGCCGGCTACGTCGCCGGACGCGGTGGTGTGCTGGGCGAGGCAACCGGTGTCACGGTCAGTTCGGTATTCGCGGCGTTCGAGCCCACCTTCCTTCGTGCCCTGTGGGAGGAAGGCGTCGCGGTACATGGCGCCACGAGAGCAGCCGAGCTCTACTGGGACCAAGCCGCCGGATTCGCCCGTAGATACCTGGCCGGCGCCGAAGGGCTGGACCGCATCGCCACGCTGGGCGAGAAAATCATCACAGCGACGCCGGACGCGGGCCTGCCGCTGTATGCCGGCTGGCGCACCATGCCGCTGGCAGACGACGCGCCTGCCCGGGCGCTGCAGGTGATGTTCATCCTGCGGGAGCTGCGGGGCGGTGTGCATCACAACGCCCTCACCATTTCCGGTATCACGCCCGTCGAAGCTCACATGCTCAACAAGGGATATCAATACACCACGATGTTCGGCTGGCCCGAACCGTTCGCCGACGGCGAGGACAAGCAGGAGCGTTACGCCGAGGTCGAGCAGACGACCAACCGCCGGATGACCGACGTTTTCGCGGCCACCCTCGACCGCGACGAGGCAGACGAACTGGCCCGATTGAGCGCCGGCGCCCTGGCGTCGCTGAAGGCCAGCGTCCCCGGGTGAACCCAACCGCGGCCCCAATGCCGTTAGCGGACGGCCAGGTCGTTGCTCGCTGCACGACAGTGCGCATCCCCGGCCTCGCGTGTCCACGATCGAACGGCGATCTCGCGGTGCTGAAGGTGACCGAATCGGCAGATAACAAGAAACGATAAAGCATGAAACACCCTGTGCAGCAGGATTTAAGCAAGCCACGTACCAGTGATAACGGGCCTGTCTACGCGTTTACGGGGGAACAGCTGCCTCGCACCATAAGCGAAACCTGAAGGCTGACATGACCATGGCACAACCGCCGGATGAACGCGTAACGGCCACAAGCGTCATCATCGACGAAATGAAAAGGAAGACGCCGCAGCTGGGGCCAAACACCAGCTGGTGGCCAGGGTTGACGCTGTACCGGTTTACGTCCCCACAGACCTCGCAATGGGAGAAGGTGGCTCCGCTGGCCCTGTGTCTTATCGCTCAGGGTCGAAAAGCAGTTCGCGCCAACGCTATCGAATTCCAGTATGATCCCTGCAACTACTTCGTTGTCAACGACGGTATGCGATTCGAGGCCGAGGTCCTTGAAGCGAGCGACAAAAAGCCTTTTCTTTCGCTGGTGCTCCAGATCGATCCCCTCATCGTCCGCCGAGTCACGGCCGAGATGCACGACAGTCTGCCTAGTACCTCGAGGAGCCCAAGCCCATCCACAAGGAGATCGGTTTTGGACGCCTACGTTTCACCTGTGGAGCCACACCTGACCGACGCGATCCTGCGGTTCCTACGCGCGCTCGACACACCAGCGGATCGGCGGATATTGGCCCCCATCTTCCTAGAGGAGATCGTTTACAGACTCCTGCAAGCCGAACAAGGGCAGCGCCTCATCGAATTGGCCGCGAAAGACATTGACGCCAACGGCGTCCGCGCGGCCGTCGATTACGTGCGCGAAAACCCGAACAAGCCACTCAGCGTCAACGAACTAGCCGAAAGGGTCTACATGAGCCCATCGGCATTCGCACATCGATTCCGAGAATCGATCGGGATCAGTCCCTATCAGTTCGTTAAGAATGTCCGATTAGAATCGGCGCGAACCCTACTTCTTCAAGACCGCATGAGCGTCCGTGAAGCGGCCAGTAGAGCTGGCTACACGAGCCCCTCTCACTTCATCAACGAATTCAAACGTCGCTTCGGCGTCACCCCGCGCAGATACGCCGACCTTCAGATGCGCACTGCGCCAACGGACGTCGGCGCGCGAACAACAATGCCACGCGGTCGCACACCCGCGTGACGGCATGCAGCGACCAGTTCGCCCCAGGCTGGTGGCCTCGGTTTAGGGGCTTTCTAGACTACGCCAAACCGCGTGAGCGAAAGATCCAGGCGTTGGAATCAGCTCGCGACGTCAGCTACCAGCCGGCGGGCCAACGGTTCTGACGATGCAGGATTCTGGCCCGTATAGAGGTTGCGGTCGACAACGACATATACACCCCACGGCTCAGCCGACTTCGAGTACATACCGCCCCGGTCCTTGAGCCGGTCCTCCAGCAGCCACTCAGCTTTATCTGCGTAGCCGAGTTGACTCTCCTCCTCATTGCTGAAGCCGGTGAGCTTGTATCCGTCAAAAACCCAACTCCCGTCATCGTTGACCGCCGCCAACAACGCAGCCTGACCGTGGCACACTGCCGCAATAGGTTTACCCGCGTCGATAAAGTCTCGGATTAACTTGCCGAGAGGGACCGAGATGGCCAGATCCTCCATTGGCCCGTGTCCGCCAGGAAAAAAGAGCAAATCGAACGTAGCACTCTTCTGATCTTCGAGCACTGCTGCCGAACTGAGCTGATCGGAAATCGAGGCGATGTAGTCGGCGATCACCTGGCCAGCCTCGGCGCTGCCACCGTTCATCTCCGGGCTATACCCGGCTTTGTCGGCTGTCGGTGGCACACCTCCCGGAGTGGCGATCGTGATGTCCCAACCGGCGCCGGTAAACATCCTGTGCGGGGTCGCCACCTCCTCAGGCCAATACCCACAGGGATGCTTGGTTCCGTCAGCAAAAGTCCAATAGTCCACGCCTGTCACGGCAATCAGCACCGAAGGCATTACTCACCTCGTTTTTCGTTCCTGGATGAAAGGCCGCCGAGCCGGCCCGCACTCTTCGCAACCGATTCACGACACACGATCGGTTATCTGAAGGGCGACCAACTCAGTGGCATTACACATCGTGAACGTTGCGTCTGCTACATGCACGACGCTGACTTAGTCGGAATCAACAACATTTCGACAGGAACGCTACACGTTCGGCCACAGCTCGACCTTGTCACCGACAGACCTGAGCTCAACTGATTTGGTTTGGGGGCTGACTCGCGATGTCGACGGTCCGTTGCTCGATGTGGAGAAAGCACCCACGGCGCCCCAAAGGTCTCTTGCCAAGAAATTCAGCTGCGCGCCGGTGATGTCCCCATACCCCATACTTGGTTGGGGATAGGAGAACGGTGAATTCACCCGCGGATGCGCTGATCGAAAGAACGCAGTGGGATCCCCAGCTGGTCGCGCGTCTCGTGACGATGCTGTGTCCGGTGGCGAAGGGGTGGTTCCGGTCGCAGGTCACTGGATTGGACTCGATTCCGCGCGGCGGAGCGCTGGTGGTGTCCAATCATTCCGGTGGCCTTTTCGCTATGGACGCGCCGGTGTTCGCGGTCGACTTCTTCGACACGTTCGGGCTACGGACGGCCGCTGTTGACTCTCAGCCACGACATCTTGTTCCACGGCCCGATTGCGGCGCTGTTGATGCGCGCCGGATTTATCCGCGCCAGCCGCGACGATGCCATCGCCGCGCTGCGGGCCGGGGCCGTGACAGAAGCCCGCCTGCGACGCCGCGCCTCCCTCGCTGCCCGGCGGCGGGCGGCCTGATTCATGGCCGCAGCCTACGACTTCGTGCCGACAAGGTGCGGAGGGGTCAGCTGCTCATGGGTAATGCCGATTACCCATGAAAACAGCCCCTGAGACAGGCGAGGCGGCTGCGCCTGTTGCTCAGAGTGGTTGCCACGGATTTGGCCACAGAACACGGTGGAACCGACGCGAACAAGCGGGACGCGGTGAGACAGTGTGGACGGCTGGAACCTCGCTGACGCGCAGCTATGAGACCGAGCGTATTGCGGAAGACCGCGACCGGTTAGCTCATAACCCAGAGGTCGAATCCTCGTTAGTTCGAGGCAATGGCGAGGGTCAGCGCAGCAGGCGCTCAGTGAATGCGGCAACCGCGAGCTGACCGTCGGTGGCCACGGTCTGCGCGTCTTCGTCGGGGTGGTTCTCGATGAACTGCGTGGCGTAGGCCAGAGAGCCCTGGGCGGACGAATCGGCGAAATTCGCTTGCAGGTCTAGCAATTGGGTGCGCATCTCTCCTGTCGGCGGACCGAAAACATCCAAGACGCGGTCAGCCGCTGCGGTGGCGTCCCCGTGGTTGTTGTGCAACAACACGAATGCGATGTCGTACCAGTCCTTTTCTTTGCGGCGGCCGTGAGCCGCCGCCACCTTCGCGAGGAGGAAACCGGCCAATCCGGTGACGTTGATTTCAGCCTCGCGCCGCGTCCCGTGGTCGTTTGCCTGGATCTTTTGAATCACGATGTCTCGTGCGGCGTATCCGGTTCCGCGCAGGTTCGCTGCCCCGAGGTGTTTGCAGCCGGTGAACGCGACAGTAGCGTTGTTCGGCTCGTCGTCGAGATCAGCCAGCAGCTCGAACTTGACTGTAGCGCGGACGCCGTCGGGGTCGTTTAGCTCCCATCGCCACACCCGTTCGTCATCAGGCTCAAACCCGGCGTTGAGCAACGCCTGTTCCAAGCGCGCCGCTTGAACTGAGCCGCCGGCAATTTCCAGGTTGACCTGAACGTCGACGTCGGACGTCCCTGCGTGACGCTTCGACGAGTTCGAGCACAGCAGGGCGGGCACCAATCCCCCGAGAAGCACGAACTCTGGGCGTCCCCCATAGTGATGCACCACGCGTACCACAGCGAGTTCGGCTGCTCGCCTGGCTGCGGCGGTCCGAACCTGTTCTACGTCTTCATTCATGGTGTCGTCGTCATCTCCTCACGTAAGTGCTCAGCCGCGTCTTCGCCGCGCACCCCGCTGATTCGGAGGTCGGCATACACGCGAGGCCACACAACCGAACGAAATCCGTCGGCGATCGTTTCGGTGAGTTTCGCGCCGGCCGGTGTGGGGAACGGGCGCAGCACCAGGCGGCCACCATCCATCTCTTGCAGGCCAGCCACCACCGCGGCTCGGCGAACATCACTCCATGTCTTGCCCGCCACGTAGATCTCTAAGGGCGCCACCTCGGTCTGCATCGGCGCGAGCACGTTCGCCGAAAGTGCGCTTGTGGCAGCCCAGTCGATACCGGCAGCTTCCAAGAGCTGACCGGTCTGGATGGCCCCAGCGGCAGGATCCCGCCACAGCACACCGACCCGGATGGAAATCGGGGACCGCAGCCGCTCGGCCGCCGTCGCGTAAGCGTCGAGGAACTCGTCACGATCGGCGACGCGTCGCGCGGCGCTGGGCCCCCGGGCAGCTGAGCTGACCAGATGCCCGTCCTGCTCGAGGAATTTCAGCGCAGCCACCGCGCTGCCCATCGATATCCCGGTGGCTTCTATAACCGAGTTGACGGTCGGGGTTGCCTGTCCCGAGAGGATTGCCTCGCAAACGGCGAGCGTGGCTGGCTTCCATCCGATGCGCGAGTCCAGCGGCACCGGCGGCTTGCCCGTTGTCTCGATGATAATCGTCGTCCCCGAGGCGTCCCTGATGACGATGTCGGCTGCTCCGGATTCGTCAACCCAGCCGACGCCGGCTTTCTTGGCAACGGTGCGCGCTCCCGGTGACATCCGCGGCGCGACGATCACGTCTGGTCGGGGCTTATCGTGCAGGGCCTCTTCGACCTGCTGCGGCCAGCCGACCGTTAGCCAGCGGACCCGAAGATCCTTATCGCCCAACGTCACGATCAGATCGCGTCTTGGACCCCCGGTGGAGCGCGCGCGCAGCGCGGTATGAAGCACGGCTTCCAGCGCGCTAACTGCCCTCTCCTGCTGCGCCATGATCATCACTATACCTCAATAAAAACCAATACCTCACTGGTCTAGTGATGTAGGCCAAATCATTGAGGTACTGTGGAAACGCCTCTGCGGCGGGTGGTTGGCAAGTGACGGTCTTTTCGCTTCGCGAGCATGGAGGAGGGAGCGGGCTGCGGGGGAGCACCTGGTCGGCCCGCGGCCAAGGCATCGGCGCCAGCCCGTCACCAGGGGGGAGATCGTTGCTCGAACCAGTGCCATTGTGCTGAGTCGTGGCCGGCCCACTCCTCTTCGATGTGAACCAGGGGTGCGCAGCTACGGCGGTGTAACCGTTGGTCGACCAGGGCCCAGCACTGTTACGCCGCGTAACACACCGGCGCATAACCCAAGGACAAGGGACGACCCGCGTAACAACGCTGGAATCGACAAAGTGCATTTCACAACTTATTTCTCCAGGAAAGAGCGGGGGTTCGAATCCCCTTAGCTCCAC
>NZ_JBYCLD010000531.1:0-2511 GCF_057473725.1 Mycobacterium sp. TH-M11
GGCCCGCGGCTACGACGTCGACAAGCCGCGCAACCTGGCCAAGTCGGTCACCGTCGAGTGACGATGCGCCGCGGGACGCGGCGAGGAGGAGCGAGACTATCGGGTCAGCGTCGAGTGACGATGCGCCGCGGGACGCGGCGAGGAGGAACGAGACAATCGGGTCAGCGTCGAGTGACGATGCGCCGCGGGACGCGGCGAGGAGGAACGAGACGATCGGTCACCGTCGAGTGACGATGCGGCTACCGTCGAATAGACCTTCGGGTCAGGTAGGCGGACCAGTCCGGTTCGCGGGTGGCCGCCCAATACTCGTTGAGGCGCCACGGGCTGACCGTGTGAATTTCGCCGTCGGCGTTTTTGAAGTAGGAGTGCTTGACTTTCGGGTGCGCCCAAACCATCTGGTTGATCTCGGCTTGGGTGCGCCGATGCCAGTCCGCCGCCGCCTCGGCGGTCGGCTCGATCGAATGCATGCCTGCCTCGGCCAATTTCGCCAGGCAGCTGTTGATGTAGCGCATCTGCAATTCGGAGTTGAAGATCAGGCTGCCGCCGTGCGCGAGATGTGCACCTGGCCCGTAGATGACGAAGAAGTTGGGGAACTGCGGGACGGTGATGCCCAGATAGGCGAACGGCTTGGTGCCCCAGACTTCGTGCAGGTCGGCCCCGTCTCGGCCGGTGATCGTCATCGGCCACAACACGTCGGTGTGACGAAAACCGGTGGCGTACACGATGATATCGACGTCGTGGGCCGAGTCATCTTCGGTGACGACACCGTCGGCGGTGATCTGCCGGATCGGTGTTCGCACCAGGTCGACGTTGTCGCGTCGCAGCGTGCGCAGCCAGGTGCCGTTGTCCTGCAGCGTACGTTTGCCGGTCGCCGGGTAGTCCGGTAGCACTTTGGCGAGCAGTTCTTCGTCGCCGTCGACCTGACCGGTGATCCAGTCGGTGAACATCATCCGGGCGAGAGCGTTGATCTCGCTGACGGCGTAGTCCTGGTCGGCGTAGTCCGGGTCTACCCGCGCGGCGTCGAGGCCCTTGTCGGATCCGGGCCAGAGCACCAGGAACCGATACCAACGGCCGTAGTACGGCAGATGGTCAATGGCCCAGCGCACGCCGTCGCCGACCTGGTCGTGGTACATCGCGTTGGGGAACATCCACTGCGCGGTGCGCTGAAAGACGGTGAGGTGCTCGACGTCGTCGGCGATGGCCGGGGCGATCTGGAATCCGCTGGCGCCGGCACCGATCAGCGCAACCCGCTTGCCGGTGAGGTCGACGGAATGGTCCCACGCCGCGGAATGAAAGGACGGACCGCGAAAATCCTTCGCGCCGGGGAACTCTGGAATGTGTGGGCGGTTGAGCTGGCCGACGGCGGTGATCACGGCGCGCGCCCGCATCGTGGTCAGGCCCTCGTCACCTTCGCGGGAGGTGATCGTCCACATGCCGTCTTCGTCGTCCCACTCGACCGCCACGACTTCGGACTGCCAGCGCACATGATCGTTGAGATGATGCTTGTCCATCACATTAGTGAAATAGCGCTGCAGCTCGGACTGCTCGGCGAAGAAGTGCGACCAGGCGTTGCTGGGCTCGAAGCTGTAGCAGTAGAAGTGGTTGGCCACGTCGACACGTGCGCCCGGGTAGCTGTTCTCCCACCACGTGCCCCCGGGCCCGGCGTTCTTCTCGAGGATGGTGAACGGAATGTTGGCCTGCTGCAGGCGAAGTCCGGCCAGGATTCCCGATTCGCCGCAGCCGATGACCACCACCGGAACCTGGGCGGCCCGGTCGGAGTCCAGCGGCGCCGGCCGGCGGGGATCGACGCCGGCCAGATCCATCTCCTCGGCGAGCAGCGGCAGATAATCCTCCGGGACGCTCTCGCAGGCCGCCCAGTCCATCATTTCCTTGATGAGCTCCGGCGGAAGCGGAGCGGGCTCCGGGCAACCGCGGTCGCGGTAGTCGGCGATCACCGGCAACGCCTGGGCGCGGGCGCGGGCCTTGTCCTCTTCGGACATGAAGCCCTGGACTTCGTTGAGGAAGATCCCGGCGGGCTTGAAGTCGCGTACGAAGCGGGCGTCGCCGGTGATGTGTACCAGCGACAGCAGCAGGGTGGGAACGCTGACCTGCTCGAGCGCGGCGGCAATGTCGGTGTCGGAGGTGGTGAAAGGTTGGCCCGCGTAACGGCTGCGCACCAAGGGTGGGATCCTTTCGCGTCATCGATGAGCGCCTGCGGCGAAACCTTCGAATTACGATACGCACGGTTTCGTAATTGGAATTCCACGATACGCGCGGGCTTGCGCCCGATCAAGGTTTCCGCGCTTCGCGGCCATGCGGGGGTTGGTTTTAGCCCGTCTAATCGACTGGACGCGCTTTCGTCTGCCCGTAGTCTGAACATGATGCGGCATTACTACTCGGCGGATGCGATTCGCGAGGCTGAAGCGCCGCTGTTGGCCGGGCTGCCCGAGGGCGCGCTGATGGCCCGCGCCGCCTATGGATTGGCAACCGCGATCATCGGCGAGTTGACCG
>NZ_JBYCLD010000532.1:0-1704 GCF_057473725.1 Mycobacterium sp. TH-M11
CCTTGGTCGGCCGCGGCCTGCCAATACGGCGGCGGGTTGTCGACCGGTGTCTCCAGTGCGGCGTGCAAGACCTCCGAAGGCGCTACCCGCGCCACCAGCGACCGCACGGAGTCGGCCAGGTCTTGATGCTCAGGGTTGATTGCGATCGGCATTGGTCGCCTTCCTTGGAATTCCCGGGGCTTGTGACGGCTCGACTTCCAAGCTAACAACCGGTGGGTTGGTTGATCACATGGGCCAGCACCTTGGGACCGGGAATGAAGTGTGCGAGGACACTCAGCGCCACCTTTTGGCAATCCATTTGGCGATGATGTCAGCCTGCTCGCTGCGTGCACCAGGGGTGGTGAAGTAGTGGTCGGTGTTGATCGCGCACCGGGACTTGTCGGTGCTGGCCAGCGCGTCGTGGATGCGTGCGGCGTCTGACGGGAACACGCCGGTGTCGGCGTCGGCATTGATCACCAGCGCAGGGCAGGTGATCCGGGCCAAATGTGGCTCGGCGCGAGTCTGGGCGGTGCGTAGGCTCCACATCGCCAGCCAGCTGCGCAAGGTGCACGCCGCGGCGATGCCGTGGGCCGACCGGTTGGCCTTGACCGGTAACCCGGCGTAGCACGTGTTGGGCTGGCGCTGCGTCGGCTCGATCGTCGGATCGACCATCCGTGGGTCGGCCCAGGTTCTCATCACGGTAAAAGGCCGATCTGAAAAACCGGCCGCGCGAACACGTTTCAGCTCGTCCTCGACCCAATCGGTGATGGCGTGGTTGCGGGCGACCTGCGCCTCGCGGTATCGGGTCAAGAAATCCGGCGAAAACGGCGGCCCGTTTCGCTCGTCGAACAGGTCCAAGTCGGGGTCAGTGGCGATCGGATCTTTCTCGTCGACAACGGAACCATCCATCCACGCCGTCAATACATCAGGCCGGCCGGGGTGCGCCGCGCTCGCCACGTAGCCATCGGCGGGCGGCAAATCGGTCAGTCCGGCCGCCGGTCGCATGCCGGGCACCGGCGTCACGTGTGGGTTCGTCGCCTGCCCCTGGTAGGCGGCCATCAGCGAGCCTCCGCCGGAATTGCCCAGCAGGATAACCCTTTCAACCGCCTGGGTGTCGCGCAGCCAACGTACGCCGACGCCGATGTCGACCAGCGCGTGGTCGAGCAGAAAGCTGCTCTCGAATCCGCGGAAGCGGGTGTTCCAGCCCAGAAATCCGATCCCCCTGGTGGCCAGGTAATCAGCGAGATAGTGCTCGGAGAAGTCGATCTGATAGTGCGCGGCGATCACGGCGACTTTCGGCTTGCGTCCGACGCCCCGGTAGTACAACCCCTGGCACGGGTGTCCGCCCGCGGCGGCGCGTCGACCGGTCGGCGATGGCAGACCGATGAATTCACGGACGACTCCGGGGGTGCCGGCGGTGCGAGTCACCTCAGTGGTTCTCCTTGTGGTGGATTGCGCGGTAACGACGATGCCGCTGCGTGCGGTTCTGGGTCTGAGCCAGGTTATGCCTGAGTAAGGTTGCAGCAGGTCGTATCTCAGCCCAGCTGTTACTTTTTCCGGCGATCACCAGGCAGACCGCGGCGTCGATGGCGGCCTGCGTGTAGCGTCCGCGACTCGTCGAGAGCGGCGCATCACGGGGTGGCGAGTCGGACACGGTAGACACCGACGGGCCTCCTTCGTCGTGACCATGTGCTCCCCGCGATCTCGGGAACGGCGCCTGTTCTG
>NZ_JBYCLD010000533.1:0-13416 GCF_057473725.1 Mycobacterium sp. TH-M11
GGCGACCCATCAGTTCCTCGAACGGCTCCGGCGGCACCACCACGGACGGGTCATCGGGATCCGAGAGGTCGCTCATCACGTCGACGAACACCGCGCCCGGAATGTGAGCCTCGCGGTAGGCGTCCCGCTCGCCGACGCCTACCAACGCACCCCCGGTGGTGGCCCGGATGGCGAAGCGAGCATCCACCACCCGGACCGACGGATCGTCGAGACGCCCGGCGAGCCACTCAGGTGCGGCCAGGGCTTCAGGATTTCGGTAGGTCACGGTAGTCGGCCCTCAGCCTGCTTCCCGGGCCGGCACGCCGACTTTCTGCACCGGTCGGACCCGTCCGAGACCGATCCGCAACAGCGGGACGGTAATCAGGGGTTCGGACACGCGGGTCTCCGATCGGCAGACACAAGGGACGTTTGCTGGTACGTTGCGCCTCTTTTCAAGAGATGTCAATATCTTTATATGCCAGGCTGGGGGAAGGCCCCGTGACCAACGGGTACGGCACCGATAGCGGCGAGGCCCCAGACATCGGGCGCTATCCGATGCTGGACGATGCCATGTCCCGCGACGAGGCCGAACGGATCGCCAAGCTGTTCAAGGCCCTGGCCGACCCGACCAGAGTTCAACTCCTCGGACTGCTCAGATCCAAACCGGGCGGGGAATGCGGCTACGACCTGACCGGCTCACTGGGTATCTCCCAACCGAGTGTGAGCTACCACGCGAAGATCCTGCACGAGGCTGGTCTGGTCACCAGGGAGCGTCGCGGAAGCTGGGTCTTCTATCGCATCTGTGAAGAACGGCTGGCCGAGATTCGCCGGGCGGTGGGGCCGGCCTCGCCGAAGGGCGATGCACGCTAAGCAGGCCCGGCGGGTTGGGGTTGGCAGCCTCCGTCATGCGCCGAAGACCGACGATGCCTGCCCGCGTGAGGGGTTCAGTTACCCCGCATGTTCGCGCGAATGGCGTGCCCGAAGTTCGTCCAATTCGGCCAGATGACGGTCAGCTAACGCTTGATGGTCGCGCACCAGTCGCTCAGTGAGCTTTCGGTGCTCAGCCATGTGCCGCGCGGCCAATGACTCGTAGTCGCTGGGAGACGCATCAGTCTGGTTAGCGATGTCGCGATGCTCGGCCAAATGCCGGTCTGTGAGGGCCCGGAGCTCCGCGAGGTGGCTGTCCGCCAACTCGCGATGCTCTCGCAAGTGCGCCTCGGCCACTTTCTCATGCTCAGCCAGATGTGTCCGTGAGATCTCGGAGTTTTCCTTTGGTGCAGACATGCGAGGTGCGCCCTCCGCTGATGTGACTGACTTCGCTTCAAATGCAATCTACTCCGGATTGGTTCAAGAGTCTTCGAGTTGAGTTCCGCGGCGACGATGTGGTCGGGCATGCCGGCAACGTGATCCCGCGCATGCTGGCTGACGCGGCCACCAGCCACCTAGACCTGTTTGCCGTAGATGCTGCTCGTCCAGATGTGCACCAGGGTCTCGAGAACCCGCTCGCGGGGCACCGACGGCCGGTCGTCGGCGAACGAACTCAACATCACCTTCTCGTTGAGCAGGTTCAGCGCCGCCGAGAGTTCGTTGGCCGGTAGCGTCACCGGCGCCGCACCGCGGGCCCGCTCGGATTCGATCACCAGCGCGATATGGCCGACCCACTTCTCCATGAACCGCGACCACAACGTGCGAACGTCGGCGTTGGTGCGCGCGGAATCAGCTGCCAACGAGACAGCGCGGTGCGACCCGAAGGTCTCGACAAAAACGTTGATGCCGGTACGCCACAAAGTTTTCAGGTCGGCCGGGGGATTGGCGACCATGCCTTCCAGCGCCGAATCGGCTTCGACGATCACCCGCTCGAACAACGTCAGCAGCACCGCGTCCTTCGACGGGTAATAGAAGTAGAAGGTCGGCCGCGAAATGCCGGCACCTTTGGCCAGGTCGTCGACCGAGATGTCGGCCAGCGGCCGGTGTTCGAGGAGCTTTTCGGCCGTAGTCAGAATGGCCAGTTCACGGTCGTCGCCGGACGGGCGCACCGAGCGGCGCCCTCGCGAGGTGCGGTTGGAGTCGACAGTCGCCACCCGGCCTACTTTACACGGTGTCGAAAGAGTCGACAGCCTGTTGACCAAATCAACACGCCGTTGATAACCTGTCGGCCATGACTGAGCATCTCGATGTTGTGATCGTCGGAGCCGGCATCTCCGGCATCAGCGCGGCCTGGCACCTGCAGGACCGTTGCCCGTCCAAGAGTTACGCCATCCTCGAGCGCCGTGCCGACCTCGGCGGCACCTGGGACCTGTTCAAATACCCCGGGATCCGCTCCGACTCGGACATGTTCACCCTGGGGTTCCGGTTCAAGCCGTGGGAATCGTCGACATCGATCGCCGACGGTGCCTCGATCAAGGCCTACATCAAAGAGGCCGCCACCGAGAACGGCATCGACAAGAACATCCGCTACCGCCAGAAGGTAGTGGCCGCCGAGTGGTCGGACGCCGAGAACCAGTGGACGCTGACCGTCGACAATGACGGCCACACCGAAGAGCTCACCTGCTCGTTCCTGTTCGCCTGCAGCGGTTACTACAACTACGACGAGGGCTACCTGCCGAAGTTCGAGGGCTACGACGACTTCGAGGGCACCACCATCCATCCGCAGCACTGGCCGGAGGACCTGGACTACGCCGGCAAGAAAATCGTGGTCATCGGATCCGGTGCCACCTCGATCACGCTGATCCCGTCGCTGGTGAAGACCGGCGCCGGGCATGTGACCATGCTGCAGCGCACGCCGAGCTACATCGGGTCTCTGCCGTTGCAGGACCCGTTCGCCGAGCAGGCGAAAAGGCTGTTGCCGGCACGTGCGGCCAACGTCGCCACCCGCTGGCGGTGGATCGCCTTCAGCACCATGCAGTATCAGTTCGCCCGCAAGTTCCCGAAGCAGATGCGCAAGACCCTGCTGACCATGGCCAAGCATCGCCTGCCCAAAGGCTATGACGTCGAAAAGCACTTCGGCCCGAGCTACAACCCATGGGACCAGCGACTGTGCCTGGCGCCCAACGGCGATCTGTTCAAGACCATTCGCAACGGCCAGGCCGACGTCGTCACCGACACCATCGACCGATTCACCAAGACCGGCATCAAGCTCGGCTCCGGCAACGAGCTAGAGGCCGACATCATCATCACCGCAACGGGTTTGAACCTGCAGCTGTTCGGTGGTGCGCAGATCCGCCGCAATGGCGAGGACGTCGACCTCAACGACACCATGGCGTTCAAAGGCATGATGCTGACCGGCCTGCCGAACATGGCGTTCACCATCGGCTACACCAACGCGTCCTGGACGCTCAAGGCCGACCTGGTGTCGGAGTTCGTCTGCCGCCTGCTGAATTACATGGACGACAACGGCTATGCGACCGTGGTGCCGCAGCATCCGGGCGACTCCGTCGACGAGCGTCCGCTGATGGACTTCACCCCCGGCTATGTGCTGCGCGCGCTGGATTACCTACCCAAGGCCGGTCACGTATCCCCGTGGCGGCTCAAGCAGAACTACTTCATGGATCTACAGCTCATCCGTCGCGGCAAGGTCGACGACGAGGCGCTGCAGTTCGCCAAAAAGCCTGCCGCCCTGTCGGTCTAGCTGTTCGCCGCAGCGACGATGACAATGCCGTCATCGTCGCTGTAGGCGATGTCGCCCGGGACGAACTCCACTCCGCCGAGGCTGACCGCGAGGTCGCGTTGTCCGGCGCCGGTCTTGCTGCTTTTGCGCGGGTTGGTGCCCAGCGCCTTGATACCGAGTGCGAGGCCACGCAGCGCGGCGGCGTCACGTACCGCGCCGTTGACGATCAGCCCGGCCCAGCCGTTACTGCGGGCCAGATCGGCGATCACGTCGCCCACCAGTGCCGTGTGAAGTGAGCCGCCGCCGTCAATCACCAGCACGCCACCATCGCCGGCCTCGGACAGCACCGACTTCAACAGCGCATTGTCCTGGTGGCAGCGCACGGTGCTGATCGGCCCGGCGAATTCGGTGTGACCGCCGAATTGGCGAAATTGGAGGTCGCAGCTGCGGACGTCGGGCCCGATGTCGTCCACGAGGTCGGCGGTGGGACGGAATATCGCAGTCACCGGGCTATGTTTTGTCTGGTCACTCATGGTCTCGGCGGAGTCGCCACACCAGTAGCACCGCCAACATACTGATCGCGATGGCCACCGCCAACGGCACCGGGGACCGGCCGGCCGCCGCCGGGGCAGCTCGGGTGGGCAGCGGGTTACCAGCCGCCTCAACCGTCGACTTCGCGTGCGCTGCGGCATCTTTGGCGGCGGCAGCGAGATGTCCGTTGGATTCCGGCGTGGCCGGAGCGACCTTTTTCGCGACGGCCTTCTTTGCTGGTGCCTTCTTTGCTGGTGCCTTTTTCGCGGGTGCCTTGTTCGCCGCCGACTTCTTGGCGGGGGGCTGCTTCTTGGCCGCTTTCGCCGGGGCGGCTTTCTTGGCCGCTTTTTGGGCCGCCGCTTTTTGGGCCGGTTTCTCTGCGGCCGGTTTCTCTGCGGCCGGTTTCTCTGCGGCCTGGGCAGCCGGGCCGGCGGGCGTCGTGTCGACTGGCGCCCCGGGCGGGTTGGGCGCGCGCAACGGCGGTTCAGGCGCGGGGTCGGGCGTGTCGTGCGGGCGATCCTGCGGGTATGCCATCCGGGGAGCTCCTTTGCCGTTTCTCGTCGCGTGCACCGGAGGAGGGTCGAAACCCATCATGCCAGTGTCGTGAAGGTGGGTTGGCGGTCGATGATCCGACCCGGTCAGGTCCTGTTACGCAGGGCCCACAGCGCTCCGCCGCCGACCAGGATCACAGCGCCCAGTACGAAAGGCCAGATCGGGAGCTCGGCGGGTGAGTGGCTGGTGGGACTCACCGCCGGACCGGGCGTTCCGGTTCCCGCCACCGTCAACCGGAACGACCACGACCCCGTGACGACATGGCCATCGGCGGAGGTCACCCGGTAGTTGACCGTGTAGTTGCCAACTGGGCCCAGCGGGCGCAGACCGACGCTGACGACCGTTCCGTGCACCTGTGGGTCGCCCGACATCCACAGATTGCCGTCGGGGCCGACCACCGTCATCGCCGCGAATGTGGTCTGCAGGTCCTCGTTGAAGGTCGCGCTCACCCGAGCCGGCGCGGTGCTGACAGCAGCGTTTTCCGCCGGGTCGACCGACACCCGGGCCGCGTGGGCGCCGGCGGCGCCCGCCGTCATCGTCGCGGCGAACGTGGCCGCGGACAGTAGCAGTGCCGCGATGACGAGGTGGACTCGAAGAATCACGGCCGACGCACGATCAACGCGAGACCGACGCCGAGGGCGCCGACGAGCAGTGCTGCCCCGGCCAGAATTCGGCTGGTGTTGTCCACCACCTTGCGGGGCTGCGGCTCGGCCGGGGTTGCGCTGACGGAAGGGGCGACCGACGTGGTCGGGCTCGCGTGCTGGTCAGACTTCGGGGTCGAATGGTCGGTCAGCGTCAGCGTCGGCGCGGGATGTTCCGGTTCGGCGCCGCCGGGCAGGGCCGCCTGGTCCCACTTCACCACGACTCCGTCGGCGTAAGTCTGGATCGCCGGGAAGCTGACCGAGTCGGCATCGGGAAGCTTGGCGGTGATCCGGAAGACGTCGAATTGGCCGACCGGAATTCCGCCGTCGGGCGCCGCGGTCCAGGTAACCGAACGGACCTTGTCGCCCTCGCGGTTGAGCTTGGCCGTCCACCCGGGCTTCACCTCGGTCTGCACCGCCGTGACATCGGGCAGATCTATGGTGAGCGCTGTGGTGGCCGCCTTGGTCGTCGACTCGTTGGCCACCTGGAAGCTGACGGTGGCATAGCCGCCGCGGCTCGCGTCCGCGCTGCTGGCTTGAATATGCGCGGACGCCACGGCGGCCGGACCGAGCAAGAGCAGGGCGGTGACGGCCGATCCGATCAGGCTTCGGCCCACGATCTTGCGGGAAGAAAACATCGGGCTAGCAGCTCCTGTCTGGGAAGGGGCCGGTTTCAGGTCAATCCGAGTCGTGCCATCAGGTCGGCATCGACTTCGTCGAGTTGGCGGGTGATCGCGGCGTGGGCACCCCGCCGACGAGCGGCTGGCATGTGCTCGGCCGCCGTGACGGCGGCTGCCAGATCGCCCAGCCGTGCGGAGATTGCCGCGACGAACTGTTGAGTTTCGGCATCCTTGGGCTTGCTTTGCTGAACGGACCGCAACGACTGCTCGGCACCGGCGACGCGGGCGGAGAGCCGGCCACCGGTGCCGGAGAACTGGCCGATCTGGGCCAACGGGACGCCGAGTTGATCGGCGCGGCGCTGGTCGATCAACCCGCGTGCGGCGACGGCGAGGCGATAGGCAACCGGCACCAGGATCGGTGCGAGCAGGCGTGACACGGTCAGCAGCCGACGAATGCGCGTCGGTGAGAGCAGTTTTCCCTCGCGTGCCGCTTTCAGGTTGGCTTCGGCCACCTTCAACGCGGTGTGATCGCTCGCGCGTTGCGACTTCAATTTTTCTCGAAGCGCTTTGGTCTCGGCCTTCTGCGCGGCTTTGAAGCGGCGGACCTCGTGCTTGGCCGCCAGTTTGGCTTCGAGCTTGGCTTTCGCCTTGATCGCGCGAGCCTCGGCGCGCCGGGTCGCGCGGGTTTTCCGCCTGCCGAACAGGGCCATTCGCGCACTACCTCCCCGGGATCTCATCGACTGTCGCGGTGCCGGTCCGGCATCGATGGGCTCACCCTAACCGTGCCGGTTGGCCGGGCCGCCGTCAGGCGTCCAGGTGCTCCTTGCGGCGCAGCTCTTCCACACGATGGACGATGTCCTCCCTGGACTCCGCGGAAAGCTCGCTGGCGGCCATCGCGATCCGTCGAACTCCCTCATCGCGCATGACCAGCAACCACGCCAGTTCTTTGTCCAACTTCTCGTAGTACGCGTCGTCGGTGAAGTAGGCGGGTTTGATCCGAAAAAAATTGGCCAGCGCCGCCATGGTGGTCGACGACGGGTTAGTGCGGTTGCCGGAACGTAGCTGAGACAGATACGGAGCCGACATCGTGACTCCCTCCGCCTTGAGCGCCGCGATGACTTCAGCAGAAGTGTGGGGGCCCCGCCCAGGTGGGTAAACCGAGTCGAACAGGCGGTTCAGGCGGGCGGAAAACGTCGTACTCATCGATATGACCTCCACCAAACTCAGGTAGATAGTGAATTGCCTCAAAGTATTTGCTGATCATCGTAGCGAGAGTTCTCGCCGCAACCAAGTCTAAAGGCCGAAGAAAATTGACGCGTCCGGTATTTGTGGGCGCGGGGTCCGGGGGCTCCGCCGGCTAGTGGCGCTATCCAGCGAATACACACAAATTATTAAGTAAATTATGTAAGCATTCATCGCTTGAAGGACTATTGGCGATCCGCGTATGGCCATGGGGTGAACCGGTGGCTACCTGCGCAGGGTACCTCCTCGGCCCGAAGTCAATTTGCTGTAGGGCGCCGTACACAGGTCCGTGGGCCGACATCCACCGACCTGTACCGGGACGATATTAGGCGCATGTCGGACGGCCAGTCCAGAGGATCGGTCGACGCGATCGGCGGCTCAGGAAACCCGGCCTGGTGCTGACGCCCGCAATTGCGGGTCATTGGTACGGCTATGCGGCGAGCAGCATCGCCAAGATTGCTGTGTCCGGGTGGCTGATGGGGTCGACACCGACGCGGCTGACCATCGACGTGATGGTGCCGTCGGCCTCCGCCTCAACCCACGCCGCTCGGTGTTCAAGGCCCAGGTGCGGCAAACCGGGTAACAGCACGCACCCCGACGCCGCACCCGTGCACTCCGGCAGCGAGGGTGTCGTCTCTGATGGAGGGTGCAGCATCAACAGTGCGGGCGGCTGATGGTCGGCGAAGTAGCCCGGCCGGATCGCGGATTCGCCGACAACCGGGCCTTCGGCGAGCACTAGTCCGACCGTGCCGGGGACGGGCACTTCCGGGAGTTCCTCGCGGACGCCGAATACCGTTGTGGTGGCAAGCAATCCGGGCAATGATGCCACTCGGACAGCAACCATCAACAGCTGAGCCCACTCTTTGGTCGAATCGGGCCAGCGGCCGGAGATCACAAAGCCCTTCAGGGCGCCATGAGAATGGAAGGGGGCCACTTCGACGGCCCGCCCTGCAGCACTGTCCATTTCGCCCTCCGCCATGAATTCGGGTATCCGCGATACGCCGGTGGGTCGATCCGCTCAGCATGCGGCAGCCCGGCGACCTGCGCAAGCGGACACGGGCGCTGGGCTGCGATGAGGTCGAAAAAGAGACACAGCCGAAACACACAGTCGGGGCGCCGCGAAAGCGCGACGCCCCGACTGTGAGCTGAGTTCAGTTGGCGATCAGATGCTTTGCCTTCGAGGTGGCTTCGGTGTAACGCTTCTGCACCTCGTCCCAGTTCACCACGTTCCAGAACGCCTTGGTGTAGTCGGCCTTGACGTTCTTGTAGTCCAGGTAGAACGCGTGCTCCCACATATCCAGCAGCAGGATGGGCACAACGCCCAGCGGGAAGTTGGTCTGGTGGTCGTAGACCTGGAAGGTCAGCAGCTTGTCGCCCAAGCTGTCATACGCCAGCACCGCCCAGCCCGAACCCTGGATGCCGTTGGCCGCCGCGCTGAACTGTGCCCGGAATTTGTCGAAGGATCCAAAGGCGTCGTCGATGGCGGCGGCGAGATCACCGGTGGGCTTGTCACCGCCGTTGGGGGACAAGATCTTCCACCACACGACGTGGTTGACATGGCCGCCGAGGTTGAAAGCCAGGTTCTTCTCGTAGAGCAGAATGGCCGAGTGGTCATCTTTGGACCGCGACTCTTCGAGCTTCGCAAGTGCGTCGTTGGCACCCTTGACGTAGGCGGCGTGGTGCTTGTCGTGGTGAAGTTCGTTGATCGCGCCGGAGATGTGGGGTTCCAGGGCTCCGTAGTCCCAGTCCAAATCGGGCAAGGTGTAATCAGACACGCGGTTCCTTCCTGGTGATAATCGGTTTCTGGTCTACTCTGACGGGCCGCTCGCAGGCGGGTGGCGGCGGGTCGGTGTTGTCTCGATCAACCCTGCTCTATCGTCGCGCGCGCCGCAAGAAACGGTTGCGTGGTTGGGAGTACCCCAACGCGCGGCATCAGAACCAGACGATGAGGGCGAGCACTGCAAGTAAAACCAGGGCGATCACGCCAGCGCGCAAGCCGGCGAGCAAGTAGGAGCGATTGCACGAGGCTGACGACGTGTTCCAGTGCGACGACGACGTTGCCGACTGCGGTCCGAAGGGCTGCGTCGTCATCGGGCGGCTCTGGCTTGCTTGTCCAACTGCTCCCCCAGTGAGATGAGTCACAAGTGATCTCGGTGACCGCGATCATAACCCCTTGTGCACCGCTGGGGAAATTGACCCGACGGCGGCGGGCTGACCAGCGAATTGTTGCTGGCGATTTTGTTCTCCGCGTGCTGAATAGCCCGATGTCCGTCACGGTGGCCGTGCAGCGACACGGTTGCGAGCGCTGTGACATCCCCCACAGCTGCGCGGCGCGGGCACACCATGAGGTCGACTAAGGATTCGCTGAGTGACAGCTGGCCTGTCGATCACGATCTGGTGACGGCCACCGGTTATCCACACCGCGCCACCCGGCACGAGGCCATCACCGTGCCGCAATGCTGCGATGGCGCCCGGCGACCCCCTGTGGATAAACCTGTGGAAACTGTGCATAGCCGGTTTTAGCTGAACGGCACCTGCTAGGGAGTGGGGTCTGGGTGGGTCTTTATCGACGGCGCGGGCGCAGAGCCGCCCAACGCGCACACCACCAGGGGATGACTGCTCGCCGAATTTAGGCCGAACGAAGTGTTGCTGGGATGAGCGCGAGGATGGCGAGTGGTCCCGCGGTCGCGCCGCTACGCTGGTCTGATGATTCGCGCTGTCCACGACGCCGAATGCCGCGATGACGAGGAGCAGTGCCCGTGATTCAAGCGTGCTCCCAGTGCGGCACCCGCTGGAATGTCCGCGACAAGCAGCGGTCGTGGTGCCCCCGCTGCAACGGGACGCTATTGGCGCCAGAGGCACCGCGGCCGGCGCAACCGGTTTCCACCGCCGGGTGGGGCGCAGGCCCGCGAAATGCACCCCGGTTGCCACCGGGGTATCGATGGATCGCCGTGCGTCCCGGCCCGCCGCCACCGCCGCGTCGTCGTCGCCGCCCGCTCGGCCCGACTCCCCGCTACACCGCGATTCCGCGCTGGGGCCTGGCCGACCGCGTCGACCACGACAGTGGCCCCCGCCGGGTCCGTCGGCAGACGCCGACCCCCGAACGGATCCGCAGCGCCATCTTCGTCGCCTCGGTTGCCTTGGGTACGGCAGCCGTGGTGCATCTGCTGCGCTACCTACTTCTGGTCATCAACCGCAACACCCTGCTGAATTGGTTGGTCGCCGACGCCGCGGCGCTGCTCAGCGTGCTGGCGAGCCTGGCGGCCATCGCCGCGGTGATGACGGTGGCTTATTTGCTGACCCGGTGGCTGATCGCTCGGCGTGCGGCGGCGTTCGAGCATGCGGGCCGCTCGGAATCCCGTAGCAGCCGGGCGTTGTGGGCGGGCACGTTGCTGCCGCCCTCGGCCGCGGTGGTGTTGGCTATCTCCTTCGCCGTGGTTGCGGCGACGACGGGCCACTCGGCCAGCTGGGTGTTGATGGCCGCTTGCGTGACGTTCTGCTGTCTGCCGTTGCTGGCGTCGGTGTGGGCGCTGGTCTACGTCGTCGAGTTGGCCAAGGTCGAGGACCACTACGACCAATTCCGCACGGTGATCTGGGGCTGGTGGCTGCTGTGGCTGACCAGCAGCGTGACGTCGGCTTTCGCGTCGATCACCAGCGGGGCGCAGGACTCCCAGGGCATCGCCAACAACACCGTGGCGATGATCGTCGCCTACGTGATCGCGCTGGCGGCGGTGCTGGCGACGTCGAAGCTGTTCGAGGTGTTCGAGCGCAGGCCGGTCGCGCGCCCCGCCCATCGGTGGGTGATCGTGCCCGATGGCGACGTCCCCGAGGTGGAATCTGCTGCAGCGGTTGAGCTGCCGGGTGAAGAACCGGCAGCATAGAGATATGACGCACGCCGAGGACGTGGACTCTCGGCATCCGTTCGTGGTGGCGCACCGCGGCGCATCTGCGTCGCGTCCCGAACACACGCTGGCCGCCTATGATCTCGCGCTCCGCGAGGGCGCCGACGGCGTGGAATGCGACGTCCGGCTGACCCGTGACGGGCATCTGGTCTGCGTGCACGACCGCAGTCTCGATCGGACGTCCACCGGCGCCGGCCCGGTCAGCATGATGACACTGGCGCAGCTCAGTGAACTGGAATTCGGATCCTGGCACGGCAGTTGGCGTCCCGACGGCACCCACGGCGATACCGGCCTACTCACGCTGGAAGCTCTGGTCTCCCTGGTGCTGGACTGGAAGCGGCCGGTGAAGATCTTCATCGAGACCAAACATCCCGTCCGCTACGGTGCGCTGGTCGAAAGCAAGGTGTTGGCTCTGCTGCATCGTTTCGGCATCGCCTCGCCGGCGTCCGCCGACCGGTCCCGCGCGGTGGTGATGTCGTTCTCCTCCGCGGCGCTGTGGCGTGTCCGGCGGGCGGCGCCGCTGCTGCCGACGGTGTTGCTCGGCCGCAGCCACCGATTCCTGTCGAGCAGCGCGGCCAGCACGGTCGGCGCCACCGCGGTGGGGCCGTCGCTCGCGACACTGCGCGAGCACCCCGAGCTCGTCGACCGCGCCGCGGCGCGGGGACGGGCGCTGTACTGCTGGACGGTCGACGACTACGACGACGTCCGGTTCTGCCGGGACATCGGGGTGGCCTGGTTGGCCACCAACTATCCGGGCCGGGCCAAGGCGTGGTTGGAAGACGGCCTGGCCGGCGCCGACCCGCACTAACGCCCGTTCACGCCCTACGGCTGCCCGCCGAGCAGGTTCGCTGGTATCGGCTCGTCGGCGGCCAGGGCGTCGAACAGCGCGGACGCCTTCTCGTGATCCCACACCACCACCGACCCGACGTTGGTGCTGGTGAATTCGCCAATCGGCACCGTCAATTCGGTGGCAGAGCCCTGCAGTGCCCAGGCCAGCCGGGCCAGGTCCCAGACGTGATCGCCACGGTCGACGGTCAATGCGCCGACGGCGGCATGCGGCACGGTGTACCACCGCCAGGGGTTGAGCCAGACGGTCGGGCTGACCGCCCGGTGCAGCAGCGCCGACATGAACTCCCGCTGGTCGACCATGCGATCCAGGTCGGCCCGCGGGGTGGCCCGGCTGCGGACGTAGCCGAGCGCGTCGCGGCCATCCAAACGCTGGCACCCGGCGGGCAGGGTGATGCCGGCCAACGGGTCGTCGATCGCCGCCCGGGGGCACACGGTGACCCCGCCGAGACCGTCGACCAGCGCGGCGAATCCGCCGAAGCCGATCTCGGCGTAGTGGTCGATGCGGAGCCCCGTGGCTTGTTCGACCGTCTCAGCCAGCAGCGCCGCACCGCCCATCGAGAACGAGGCGTTGATCTTGTCGCGGCCGTAGCCGGGAATCGGCACGTAGGAGTCGCGGGGAAGGGACACCATCGCCGTCGGGGCGCTCGACCCGATCGCCGGCACGTGCACCAGCAGGATCGTGTCGGTTCGTCCATTGCCGGTGTCGCCGCCGGTGGCCAACGCTTTCTGCTGCTCGGCGGTCAGGCCTTGCCGGCTGTCGGAGCCGACCAGCAACCAGGTGGTGCCCGCACCGGCTGCCGGTCGGCCCGCGTAGTCCGGCAACGCCGACTGGCGGTGCAAGGCGGTCTCCAGCCACAGGGTGCCGCCCAGGATCGCTGCGCAGACCAGCAACACCGCGACAGCCAGGCTCAACGACATCACGTGCAGCCACACCTTGGCGGGGCGCGTTGCGCGGCGCGGCGCCGGCAGCGGCTGTCGACGGCGGCCGGCGGCACGGCGATTCGGCGACACCGGTCGCGGTGGGGGCGTGCCAGGCGGCGGCGGCCGTTTGCGGCGGGGCTGATCGCCCGCGGTCAATGCAGCCACCGCAGGTGACCGGCCAGCAGGGCGTATCCGACGAAAGCCACGGTGTCGATCAGGCCGTGCGCGATCACCAACGGCCACAGCCGCCCGGTGCGCTGCCAGGCATACCCGAACACCAGGCCCATCGCGAGGTTGCCCAGGCCGGCGCCAAAGCCCTGGTAGAGGTGGTAGGCGCCGCGCAGCAGGCTCGACCAGACCAGCGCCGTGCGCGGCCCGAGACCCAGTTGGCCCAATCGGGTGAGCAGGTAGCCGACGACGATCACTTCTTCGGCCCAGCCGTCGGCAAACGCGGTGAGCATCAGCATCGGTACGCGCCACCAGGTGTCACCCAGCCCCGACGGGATCACCGAGGCGTTGAGGTGCGCAGCGCGCGCCGCGAGGTACAGCGCCAGCCCAGGTAGGCCGATCAC
>NZ_JBYCLD010000534.1:0-6046 GCF_057473725.1 Mycobacterium sp. TH-M11
GTGGAACGAGGAACACGATTACTACATCGACCTGCGGGCAACATTGCCGATGCGCCGGGCCTGTCTGGCCATAGCCGAGGCGATGGGTGCGGACGAACCCGACGACACACTCTTTATGTTTTGGCCGGAGGTGATGTCGGCGCTCGACGGGGAGACCGAATTCAGCCGATTCAAGAACATCATCGTCGATCGCCGGCAATACTTCAGCTACTGGCGCGAGCGTCGGACCACGATGCCCAAGGTGCTCGGCACGGTGCCCGACACCGTCAGCGATCCCATCCTGATCGAGGTCTTCGGGCTCGACAAACATTTCCTGCATGTGGTGCGCACCGCCGGCTCAGACGCCACAGTTAAAACGCTGACCGGCGTACCGGCTGCCGGCGGTCGCGCGCGCGGACCCGCAAGGGTGCTGAGCAATGCCGACAACCTGCACCGGATCCAGCCGGGCGACGTGTTGGTGTGCGAATCGACCTCGCCCAACTGGACTCCGGCGTTCACGAAGATCGCGGGCTGTGTCTGCGACGGGGGTGGCTCCCTGTCGCACGCGGCCATCGTCGGTCGGGAGTATGGCGTGCCGACGGTCACCGCGGTCGGCCTTGGGACGGTCCTGATTGACGATGGTGACGAGGTGGAGGTCGACGGTTCGGCCGGCATCGTCACCATTTATCGACGCCACGACGAGTCGGAGTCCGGAGCGTCGACATGACGGACTTCATCGGGTGGCTGGACCAACTGGATCCTGTAACCGCGACCTCTGTCGCGGGGACAAAAATGGGCCGACTCACAGAACTGTCGCATCTTGGTCTGAAGGTGCCTCGCGGATTCACCGTGACCGTCGACGCCTATACTCATCACTGCGCCGAATCCGGCCTGGATACCGTTGTCGCGGAACAACTGTCGACAATGACCAAGCCCACCGATCACGAGCGACTCGTCGCCGTCGCGCAAACCATCCGTACGAAGGTCGAGCAGACGCCTGTGGTACCGACACTCGCCGCAGCTATCGCCGACGCATACGCCGAACTGAGCTTCCGCTGCTGTGAGGTCAATCAGCCCGCCGCGGTCCGCAGCTCGGCGACGGGTGAGGACAGCGCCCAAGCGAGTTTCGCCGGCATCTTCGACACCTACCTCGGTATGTCCGGCGAAACTCAGGTGCTGGCGGCTGTACGGCGGTGCTGGGCAAGCCTTTTTTCCGCTCGCGCGCTGTGCTATCGCCTCGAGCGCGGTCTCTCGCACCGGGACATGCCGATGGCGGTCGGTGTGCTCGAACTCGTTCCCGCGCGGGTGTCGGGTGTGGCATTCTCCATCCACCCGGTGTCCGCGAAGCGAGACCGGATCGTTATCGAGGGCTCCTGGGGATTGGGCGAGGCAGTCGTGCAGGGTGCGGTGACGCCCGACCACATCGAAGTCTGCAAGGTGGACCGGCGAGTGCTGGCATACGACGTTGCGGACAAGCGGGTCGTCTCAGCATTCGACTACGCGAAGAGTGGAGTTGTCGAGACCGACATGCCCGCCCGCTTCCGCGACGCACGGGTCCTCGACGACGAGGAGATCGGGGTGATCGCGGATGCGGTCTGCGCGATCGAGGATCACTACGGGCACCCGGTGGACGTGGAATGGGTGATCGACCGGGCTCGCCGCACGGGGGATCCGGTATCCATCGTGCAGGCCCGACCCGTGACCGCGGCGACCGAGGATTCTGGGACCCGTTGGGACCCCGGTGCGTACGCCGCAAAATACGCGTTCGGTGAACAGCCATGATGCCGCGGGCACTGGTGCTCGACTTCGGCGGCCCAGTGCTGCTCACTCCCTTCGAGGTGGTGCAGGGTTTCGAGCGCCGACTCGGGCTGGCCCCCGGCACATTCGAATGGGCCGGGCCATTCGATCCGGCCAAGGATTTGCTGTGGCGCAGGATGCAAGCCGACGAGATCACCGAGGACGAATATTGGGCGACTCGAGCCGAGGAGATGGCCGCGGTGATCGGTGGCCCGGGCCTTCGCGCGATGATGGCGCAGTTGTACCCCGCCGACGAGATTGATTCGTTGATCCGTCGCCAGGCGCGTGAAGCTGTATGGGCCGCCAGGGCCGCGGGACTGCGGACCGCCGTGCTGACCAACCACCTCGCGAGTTACTACGACGACGACTGGATCAGCCGCGTCGCTTTCCTGAACGAGGTGGACGTGGTGATCGACGGTTCCCGGACAGGTGTACTCAAGCCCGACCCAGCCGCCTACCGGCCCGTACTGGACGCGCTCGAGACCCCGGCCAAAGCGGCGCTGTTCGTCGACGATCAGCCGCGAAATGTCGACGGCGCACGCGCGATCGGCATGGCCGCGTTGCTGTTCGACGTGACCAAGCCTTCGAAGTCCTACCGACAGGTTGTCCAGTCGCTCGGACTGAGCGAGTTGGATCAGGTGTAGTACCGGAATACCACGTCGGCGACACAGCATGGCTTCGGCTCGTTCTCGACCTCGTAATTGAGGTGGTACACCGCCTGCGCCCCGCCGCTCACCTCGGTCACCTCCGCGAGCTCGGCATGCATTCGGGTCCGCGCGCCGACCTTGAGCGGAGCAGGAAACCGCACCTTGTTCAGGCCGTAGTTGAGGATGACGTTGAATCCGGACACCGTGCACACTGACCACAGCAGCCCGGTCGACATGCCCAGCGTCAAAAACCCATGCTGAATGGTGGTGCCGTACTGGCCATTTCGAGCTTTTTCCGGATCAACATGAATCCATTGCTCGTCACCGGTCAGCTGAGCAAATGTGGTGACAACCCTTTGCGTGACGTCCACCCAATCGCTGACACCGAGTTTCGTCCCCGCGCGCGCCCGTAGCCCGTCGAGGCCCGCAATCACGATCGGCCGGTTGCTCCTGGTCGTCGTCGACGACGTGTCGAGACTCATCTGTCAACCTCCACTGGGACTTTCGTGTTCGCAGTATGTTCAAGTAACCATCATCCGCTGGCACCTTGTATCCTGGCAGCGACCTTTCCGGTCCGCGGAACGGCCCATGGTCAGGTCGCGACTCGAGGGGACGGTACATAACGCAGCGGGCAGCGATTCTCACGGCGAAAGTAGGGGCCGATGGCGGACTTGATAGAAGCGCGGACTATCAACTTCGCCGCCGCTAACCGCGTACTGGACGCGGCCGTTCAGGAGGCCGAGAAATTGAAGGTTCGTTTCTGCATCGCGGTTGTCGACAATGCCGGGAACCTCGTCGCATATGGCCGGATGGACGGTGCTCCGCTGCTGTCTGGTCAGCTCGCACAGGACAAGGCCTACACCGTCGCAGCCTTCGGACTGCCGACCCACGAGTGGTTCGAGATGATCAAGGACGAGCCGGCATTGCTGCACGGCATCGTCAAGACGGACCGGTTGATCGTATTCGGCGGCGGCATTCCGATTCGAGTCGGCGGAGAACTCGTCGGGGCCGTCGGTGTCTCGGGTGGAAGCTCGGATCAGGACCGCCAGGTGGCGGAGGCAGCGGCTGGCGTCATCTGAATTTCGTTGTTCTACAACGGACGCCGCGAGTCAGCGGGCAGTCCAGCCACTTGTGTCATTGACCCAATATATCCTGCCGATCGGCCAGTGGAGCTGACGCGGTCGATCGTTCCTATATCCGGAACGTCCCGATGACGTCGAGCACCCGGACAACTAGCATGCGTAGCAATAAGTCCCACTCCAACCCATGACTATTTCTCGGCAGAACCTCGTTGCAGCGCAAGCGGTTTCGGACCGCATTACTGCGACCTGCCACCTTCCCATACGCAGATCAACTTGACGGAAGTCAACCTTGGCCGGTGTCGATGAGTGTAATTGCTGTCGGTAAGCCGCTAGGTGGCACGGATTCACCGGAAGCCGCTCGAAGCGTAACGCTGCGGTTTCTTGCCGCCCCCACCGATGTTGCGTCGTTCGGCGGGCCCATCCACGGCGGTCGGGTCCTGGAATGGATTGACAAGGCTGGTTACGCATGTGCGGTCGGCTGGAGCCGGTCTTACTGCGTAACGGCTTACATCGGCGACATCCGCTTCAACCGGCCGATCGAATCGGGCCACCTCGTCGAAGTCACGGCGACCCTGGTTTACACCGGCCGATCGAGCATGCACCTGTTATGCTCGGCGGCCTCTGCGGATCCCACGGAGGGCGTCTTCCATGAAGCCTGTGCCTGCCTGACCGTATTCGTCGCGGTCGACGATGCGGGCCACTCTCGCTCGGTTCCGGCCTGGTTACCCGTCACCGAGGAGGATAAGGCTCGAGCCGCCGATGCCGAAATGGGCATCCGGCTGCGCGCCGAGATCGAGCAGGCGATGGCCGAACAAACCTACACCGAGGATTCCTCCGCAACCCGCACGATGACCCGGTTTCTCGCTGCGCCAACCGATGTCAACTGGGGCGGCAAGGTGCACGGAGGGACGGCGATGCGTTGGATCGATGAGGCCGCGTACTTGTGCGCCACGCGATGGAGTGGCCGCCCATGCATTTCGGTCTACGCAGGCGGGGTGCGGTTCTACCGGCCAATCCAAATTGGGCACGTCGTCGAACTCGAAGCCCGGTTGCTGCACACCGGACAGCAGTCGATGCACGTTTCCGTCCACGTCCGGTCGGCCGACCCCCGTCACGTGGACATGCACCTCACGACTCACTGCCTAACCGTGGTAACCGCGCTCGACGACGAGGGCCGGGAGACCGACGTGCGCCAATGGGAACCAACGACGCCTGAGGACCGGCGGCTCGACACCCATGCGCAGCAACTGATTACCTTGCGCAGACGGGTGGTCGGATCGGCGCTCTTCGGCCTGGCGACCCGGCCGGACTAAGACCCCTTATATGGAGATTTGGGCCTGGTGCCGGCGCGCTGCTTGGCGGTAGAGTCGCCCCGCGCGATACGACGGTACGCTCGACGTTCTCCCATTTGGCGACGCAGGTCGCGAAGAAGTTCGGCATCTCCATCCGCGACATCCCGCTCAAACTGTGCGCTGCGGCGTCATCGGAGGCAGTTCATCGTGCCGCTTTGCAGAGTCGTCTTCGTACCGATGACGTCGGCCGGGTAGAGCTGGCCTTCTACCGCGTGGTGGTCAGGAATTTGCTCGGGAGGTCGGAGCGCGGGAATGTTCGAGATTACCTTGGTGACCGGGTCTTTCGGCATCCGCTCCACCGAGGCGCTGCCGATCGGATACTGCCGCGCAGCTCGGGCCGACCGGGTCTGTCGCCGCCGCTGGCGATGCTACCGCGAGATTCACCACCGCGACGGCGGTGAAACCGCTTGTCGCAATCGCTCTTGTTATGCACTTTCCCCTTCGTCTGTTTCCTGGAGGCGCTCCGCGCCATCCCGGTCCAATTCAGCGTGTTCCGCGGCTGGGAACACAGTGCACCGCAGGTGCCGGAAGCGACATATGGTCGGTGGGAGTTGCGCTTGCCGTCGAACAGGAAGGCGTGGACATGCCATTGGTCGAGGTCACCCTCACCGAAGGACGCACACCCGAACAGATCCGGGCCCTGATTCACGAACTGACCGGAGCGGTGGAGCGGGCTGTTGCTGCCCCGGCCGCCAATATCCGGGTGGTAGTCCGCGAGGTGCCCGCAACCCACTGGGCCGCCGGCGACGTCACCATCGCGGAGCGGCGAGATCACGCCCGCGTGGCGGACACGCGTGCCCCTATTGATTCGAAACGGAGCACGTCATGACTTCGAAAAGCTCCTTCGGCCACGTCATCGACGGCGAAGAGGTCGGCTCCCTCGATGGGTTGACATTCGACAGCATCGACCCGTGGCTGCGCGAGCCGTGGGCGGAGATCGCCTTAGGCGGCAAAGCCGACGCCGACCGCGCGATAGCCGCGGCGCGTACGGCCTTCGACGAGGGACCATGGCCCCGAATGGGCTTCACGGAGCGCGGCGCGATCTTGCACAGGCTGGCGCATCTGATGGAGGAGCACGCCGCCGAACTCGGCATGGCTGACACCCGCGACATGGGTAAACCGATCACCCAGGCACGCGACAACGACGTCTCGAGGTCCGCGCTGAACTTCCGGTTCTTCGCCGACCATG